>JBBRES010000023.1:0-19197 GCA_038202665.1 Kapaibacterium sp. (SeqCode)
GGTGCCTTGATTAAGGGTAACAACTTCCAAGGCTTCTATAACACAGGCACAGAAGTCTCGAACAACACCATCTATAATGTTGCTCGAGCTGGAGTGTTCGTTGGCTACGAAGACGGTGCAAAGATCACGGGCAACCGTATCTACAATGTAGGTACAGCTGCAACTGGTACATCGGTAAATGATGCAGCCGGTATCATTGCCGGTGGAGAAACCCGTTATAATAACGTGGATTTGATGATCGCTCGCAACGAAGTAAGTGGCGTTGTTGGTAATACCAACTCCCGCGGTATCGTCGTTGAGCAGGATCGCAATGATTATCAGTCCGTACTTGCATCTGGTGGTATCGTTTCGTTCCCAAGCCGTGCAGAGCACACCATGTTGAACAGCAACGTGGTATGGGGTCTTCGTCGTGGAACAGCGGCCGGTACAATGGCTGGTATCCATGTGTTCACGCTTCGTGCAACATCTACGGATCCAGCAACTGCGTTGTTGACGCCATCGATTTCAACGTACTTCACGCAAAAGGATACGATTGCAAATAACACGATCCTTATGCAGAACGATAACACCGTTGGCGCTGGCGCCATTGTTGGTATCGGTACGCAAAATGGAAACGGTACTGTAATCATGAACAATGCGATTGCCGTTCTTGGTAACGCAGGCGCAGCTACACTTGCTCAGACAGCAATCCTGTACGAAGGAACGCTCTTCCGCAATGGTCGCTTCAACGCGGGCTATCTTCCAACAACAGCTCCTGCTGCTCTTATCTCGAATAAGAATGCATTCTGGACACCAAATGCAAGCATCGTCCGCTTTGTTGAGATCTCGCACACAAGCCAGATTGTTTCAGTAGGCGCGAATGATGAGTTCTCGAACTTGGCCCAGTGGAGCAACTGGACGTCACAAGATCTTAATTCGATCTATGGTGACTGGACAGTAGACATGGTCTTTAACGGCATTGCACCGAATCAAAAGCTTCGCGTGAACCTGTTGCCAACGCCACCAAAGGGTTCAATCTTGAACAACCGTGGTGAGCGTATCCTCTCGATCAAGTCAGACATTGATGGAAATGTACGTGGTGGCGCAGGCCTTGGCTACGACATCGGTGCAAGTGAGTTCAATGGTCAGTTGTATGTAAACGACAATGAAGCAATATCAATCCTGTCGCCAAGCGCCTATCGCCGCAGCACAGGTTCTACTTCAGATGCCGAGTACATCATGACGAAGGCTCCAGTAGACGTGAAGGCACAAGTACAGAACAACGGTTCACTTCCAAGCTCGAACACAAAGGTTCGGGTTCAGATCTTCCTTCAGACGGCGGCATCGAATAACGCAGGGACGGGTCCTGCTCAGTTTAATGCAGCGGCTGTTGTAGACCGTACAGTAAATGTGTCGATGAACTCGGGCGAGATCAAGACAGTCACTTTCAATATTCCTAATTGGACTCCACAAGTCTATGCTGGAATGGGTGCCTATACTGTTCCTGCTCAATTCAGCAACATGACGTACAACGTCACGCCACTCTATCGGATTGATGTGTCGCTGCAGTCTGACGAGAACAACGCGAATAACCTTGCTTCCAAGACTGTTCGCTTCTACCTACAGCGCTCACAGATGAGCGTGGTTCTTTCTGCTCGTGGTTCGAACGCAGACATTCTGACAGGTACTCCAACGACAACGGCCATTGCTGGTCGCTTGAACGCCGACACGGCACTCAAGGCCTTTGGATATATCGGTTGGGTGAACGATCCATCTACGAACAACTATGCATACGATGTCTTTGACCGCGGTGCATGGGAAGACCGTTCTGTAGACTACTCGATCTACCGTACAATGTTCTGGTCACACGACAACACCGCATTCACACGTGGTGAGCGCGACGATATCCGCAACTTCATTGCTGCTGGTACCACGTCGTCGAAGAAGAACATGGCACTCTATTCACAAGAGCCAGCTCGTCGCCACATTGGTCTTGATCCAGTGAACGATGAAGCATTTGTCCGCAATGTTCTCCGTGCTACAAACGTTAGCCCAGGTACTCCAACACCTGCACCTCCTGTTGGCGCGAACTACTCCGGTAAGTACGTCACAGGTATGGCGATCGCTCGTAACTCTTCTGAGCTCATCTCCCGTACTGGCTTCCTGAACGATGGCGATCCGATCCCTGGATTGGTGAAGGTCTACTCAGATGCCTCAACATCCGGTATTGCGAACAATGCATATTCGTATCGCAAGGGTGATCGTACAACGCCAGACTCAATCATGGGCGTTGCAACGGCATCACTTACAGCGAATGTTGTCTACCTCTCTGTTGACTGGCGCCACTTCGCTCGCACGGTAACACGCACAGGTATTGAGCGTGCTCTCCGTGGTACGATCGACTTCTTCGTCACCAACGGTGGCACTGTTGTGCCAGTTGAACTTTCGCTCTTCGATGCGAAGGCTCGTGGTACAAACGTAGATGTGTTCTGGTCGACAGCATCTGAGAAGAACACAGACCACTTCACAGTGGAACGTGCTCCAATCGGCGTAGCCGGAATCGCTTCCGGTAGTGCATTCACGACAGTTGCCACAGTTTCTGCTGCTGGTAACTCAACGAAGCACATCGACTATCGTCACACAGATGAGAACGTCGCTGCTGGTTCGTACCTCTATCGCCTTACATCGGTAGACATGGACGGAAGCTCGACGCAATCAGATGAAGTACAAGTAACGATCGTGAACGGTACAAACGCCCTCTGGATGTCGGACGTAAGCCCGAACCCAGTGTCCAGCGATGCATCGATCTCCTTCGTGACTCCAACGTCTGGTAATGTTGAACTCAAGTTGTTCAGCGTTTCCGGTACAGAAATCCTCACGATCGTTAATGGCGACATGAGCGCCGGACGTCATGATGTGAACATGTCTGCAGCAAACCTTGCTGCTGGCTCGTATCGCCTCGTACTCCGCGCTGGTGACAACATGGTAACGAAGACAGTGACGGTTGTGAAGTAACTCACAACGTCGCACGACAAACATCGACCGCTCCTGTATCATTGAGATGCAGGAGCGGTCGTTTTATATGGTCTACATACATGCGATCAGTCCTCTTTGCACTCGCAACAGGCTTGCTGTTGGGAGTGGCATTCCCGCCCTCGCCGTTAGGTATCCTCTCATTTGTCGCCTTCGTGCCTTTGCTACTCCTTTGGGCGCATCGTGCTCCAGATCTTTCTCGGTGGAAGATGTTCGGACTGTTGTACCTGTGCTTCTTCGTGTACCATGGTATCTCGAATTGGTGGGTGAGCTCGTGGCAAGAACACGCAGACCCGTATTTGTTCGCAAGCGGAATAGCCCTGTGGATAGGTCACCCCATCTTTCTGAGTCTGCCTTTCTATGTCCTTGCCTCCATCCGAACGCGCACAAGCGCCGGCGTCATGCTTTGGTGTGCGCCGTTTGCTGTTGGAGGTTTTGAGTGGCTTCACGGTCAGACCGATGCATCGTATCCTTGGCTCACAACTGGGTATGATCTCACGTCCACCGTCTTTGGTCAAGCCGCCGACGTGATCGGTGTGTATGGTTTGTCCATGCTGATCGTTGGCGTCAATGTGGCGATCGTACACATGGCCATGCGTTCTGGTACACCACAGCAAACACGCCGAAGACGAGTCATTGCATTTGCCGCTCTCACGGCCGTGGTTCTCTCGTGGGGTGTGTACGGTGCAAGTCGACAGCGACAGTATGCAGTGGAGACGAGTCCACAGAGGATTGCCGTTGCCGCCATCCAGCCCAACGAAGATCCATGGGATAAGTGGGCCTCACCAGAATCTCAAGTAGCCCGACATGTGCGCATTGTTGACTCGCTTCGCAAGAGCCGCATCCAACCGGATCTTGTGGTGTGGAGCGAGACCGCCATACCATTCACGATTCGTCAACCGTTATTCGATGCCAATTGGCAGCAACTGCGTAGGTGGGTGGACACGTCTGGATTCGCCTTGCTGACGGGGTATTCAGACATCATGGTCTATGCACCCAATGCCGCCCCTCCTTCGGCGCGGGTGTCTCTCTCAGACCCATCGAAGCGATTCGACGCCTTTAACGCAGCTATGCTTGTGCAAGGAAGCGATACCAACATTTCGGTGCACCGAAAGTCAATGCTCACCCCATTTGCCGAACGCCTACCATTCGCAGATCATCTGACCTTTGCAATGTCGTGGTTCCAGTGGGGAGTAGGGATCTCTGGATGGGGGAAAGGTCAAACGCGTGATCCGCTGCCATTCGTCACCGCCAAAGGTGACCGTCACCGCGTTGGCGCCATCATCTGCATCGAGTCTATCTACCCGGAAGTATCTATCGACCTAGTGAGAAACGGTGCAGACATCTTGAGTGTGATCACCAATGATGCCTGGTTCAATGGCACGCCCGGACCTTGGCAACACGAGCGCATTGCAGCCATGCGAGCCATCGAAACGAGACGTAGTATTGTTCGATGTGCGAACTCTGGGATTACGGCCATCATACGACCCAACGGCACATCCGTCACGCTAGAGCCTATGCGAGAGGCCGCTCTGTCGGGCGTGATTGCATCCAATACGGAAATCACGCCCTACGTCAGATCTGGAAACTTCCTGCCGATTGCCGGACTTATCCTTGCCCTTGCCGCCTTCGTCCTTACACGAATTCCAGCCCTTCTTCGTAAACTGCGTTTCTCTACAACTCACTGACTCCGCCTCGCTATGAAACGACAACACCTTGGCCTACGGATTGTGATGTTCGCAATAACACTTGTTATTGGCGGCATGCAATCCCAAGCCCAGTACAAGCCCGTCCAATTCAAAGAATACGATCTTGCCAACGGCATGCACGTAATACTCCACGAAGATCACTCTGCGCCCGTTGTGGCAACCGTGGTTCAATACAAGGTTGGCTCTCGCGACGAAGATCCTGCGAGAACGGGATTTGCACACTTCTTCGAACACCTGATGTTCGAAAGCACCGACAAGATCGACCGTGGGACGATTGATAAACTCGTCAATGGTGCTGGTGGTGAGCTCAACGCCTTTACGTCGCAAGATCAAACCATCTATCACTTTGTTGTGCCAAGTAATGAAGTGCGACTTGCCTTGTGGATCGAAGCGCAACGCATGCGCAAACTTCACATCGACAAGATCGGCGTGGAAACGCAACGGGGTGTGGTGAAGGAAGAGCGCAAGAATCGGTACGACAACGCACCGTATGGTGGTATGCTCGATAAGCTCATGGCGGGTACGTTCAGAGGAACGCCGTATTCATGGTCGACGATTGGCTCTGCGCAACACATCGACTCTGCTGCTATCTCTGAGTTCAAAGCGTTCTACGACAAGTTCTACCAACCGAACAATGCAATTTTGGTTGTCGCCGGAGACTTTGATGAGTCAGTTGTCCGCGAAACAATCGATGCATACTTCGGAGCATATACAAAGGTGATTGAACCATCACGCCCTGTGTTCGCCGGACTGCAGCCCATGAACGGTGAAACGAAAGAGACCATCAACGATCCGCGTGCACAGCTGCCAGCCGTTTTCATAGGCATGCGTGGCGTGGGAATGAAAGACCCAGATTCGTATGCAGCAGATCTTCTGGCCAAGATCATGTCGAACGGCGAGAGCTCACGATTGTACAAGGCACTCGTCGACAGTGCACAGATTAGCGTGAATGCAGACCTCAGTGTGATTGGTCGCGAATATGGTGGACTCGTCCTCTTGATTGGCATTGCTGCTCCTGGAAAAGACATCACTCCTGTTGAGCGGGCTCTTCTTGCTCAAGTGGCGAAGGTGGCGGAGGGCGGCGTGACGGATGAAGAGCTCACGAAGGCCAAGAATCAAACCGAAACAGAATTTGTGCAGTCGCGCATGGGCGCCTATCAAATCGCACTGTCGCTCTCGAATGCCTATCGCTACTTCGGATCAACCAATGAGATCAACGAAGAGTTGGCCAAGTATTTGAAAGTGACGAAGGCCGATATTCAGCGCGTTGCAAAACGACTCTTCCAAACAAACGATCGTGTTGTTGTTACCTACATTCCGGTGAAAGGGTAAGCACATGATTACATATACACGCATGACACACCGAGTACTCTTCTTCGCCATCGCATCCATGCTCCTGTGTTCCACAACGGCGTGGGCACAATCAACGAAGAAGAAGCCGAGCACGAAGAAGAAAACAGCCGCAATGTCGAAGGCGACTTCGCCGGAAGCTCCAGCAGCGCCTACCGACAAGCCATCACTCGATGTGATGCCGAAGCCTCTGGCGTCCACAGCATTCACATTCCCGTCGTACGAAGAGATCACATTGTCGAATGGCTTGCACGTGTTTGTGATCGAGAATCACGATCAACCGTTGATCACCGTGAATCTCTCCATCCGTGGCGGAGAAGCATCGGACCCTGTTGGAAAAGAAGGGGCCGTTTCGATGACGGCCGATATGCTTTTCAAAGGCACGAAACAACACACGGCGGCGCAGATTGCTCAGGGACTCGACGGCGTAGGCGCAACTCTGAAGGCAACTGCCGGAACGGAGTCCATCAACTTCAATGGTTCGTCGCTCAAAAAGCATGCGCCACTGCTCATGCAAACGCTCAGTGAACTGCTTGTGACGCCAACGTTCCCACAAGAAGAATTCGATAAACTCAAAGAACAGATGGCCGCAGGTGTTGCGTACGAGCGATCACGCCCGATGGAACTTGCACAAGCTCTCGCACGCAAGGTTATCTACGGTGTGAATAGTCCGTATGCACGACGCAAAACGGAGAAGAGTGTCGCCGCTGTTCAGGTTGGAGATCTTTCATCCTTCCACACCACGTGGATGCGCCCAAATGCTGCCTCGATCGCCATCGTTGGCGATATCACGGTGAGCGAGGCCAAGTCGCTTCTCGAGAAGTCGCTCGGTGCATGGAAGAAGGCCGACGTGCCAACGTTGACGTTCCCAGAGCAAGAGGTGATGCCATCGGCGGTGTACTTCATTCCTCGCAAGGGATCGGTGCAGTCGTCCATCATTGTTAGCGCGGCTGCTCCTGCCATGAATGCGCCAGACTATCATGCCGTTGAACTCATGGGCGGCTTCATTGGCTCAGGCTTTGGAAGTCTCTTCTTCAACACGCTTCGAGAGACCTACTCGTACACGTATTCACCGTTTGGATTCGTGTCGCGCGGACGTCGCTACAACCGCATTGCCGTTGGCGCAGAAGTTCGGTCCGCCGTTACAGATTCCGCCATCGTTGTGATGTTGCGCGAGATCAAGAAGCTCGGCTTTGAAGGTCCTGATGAACAAGCACTCGATCGTCGAAAAAAGTACGAAGTAGGTAACTATCGCAGGCTGTTTGAGAATCCCTCTGTTGTTGCAAGTCTGTTGCAGAATGCGTGGATGAACGACATTCCCTATAGTGAGATCGAAGAAGAAGACAAGCGCATTGAAGGCGTATCCGGTTCGAATGTGCAGGAGGCCACGGATAGGTATCTGAACATGTTCAACATTCGGCTTGTGGTGGTTGGAAGTCCGGACGTTCGTTCAAAGCTCGAACAGTTCGGTCAAGTGATAGACTACAGCACCGACATACAACCGGCACCAGCAGATGCGTTTGAGTCAGTCTCACTTTCCGTGAACGACATCGTTGCAAAGTATGAGCAAGCTCTCGGTGGCAGCGCTGCCATTGCCGCCCTCAAGACCCTTACGACCACTGCCGAAACATCCATGTTGATGCAAGGCAACACGATGAGTGGAACGTATACACGCAAGCAAATGGCACCGAATAAAGAGTATGCGAATTTCGATCTCAAGGTGATGGTACAAACGCAGTGGATCGATGGCACAAAGGCTTGGACGAGCATGATGAATGGTCCAGCCGCACCAGCCGATGTTGACGAGTCAAAACAACTCTTGCTCGATGCCCGACTCTTCCCAGTGCTCTCACTCAGGGAGCAGAAGGCAGTTGTGAAAGGGAAGCAAGGCGGCATGGTGGTTGTTGAAACCACGGCACCTTCGGGTAGGGCAGAAACGTATTACTTCAACGCGAATACGTTTCTCCTCGATAGAATGGAAAAGGTAGAGAGCACACCAAACGGACCGATGACGATTGTCGAACGCTACGAAGAGTATGTGGCAGTAGATGGCGTGATGTTCCCGTCGGTGTTGAAGGTTCAGAACCCCATCTATGCAATCACGATGAAGAACACATATAAGGGGAATGTTGCAATGGATGATGCAACGTTCGCACCATCTACGAAGTAGACGCGCGATGCAGTTCATAGAAGTACTTCGCTCCATGTGGTTCGCGCTTGTTGCGCCACATCGGATCGTTGAAACGATCTCAACACCGGTGACGGCATTCTTTGCCGTTGCCGTTGTTGTTTCTACCATGGTCTCACTGAGTGCGTCCTACATAGAGGACGGCCAACCGGCATTACGTGCGGAGAATGTTGCCTTTGAGCGCATGTCGATGGCAAAGGACACAGCCAGTGCAGAAGTGCCGGTGGTGGATCTTAGCCCGCCCGCCCGCACATTCACTGCTGTCTTGGGTGGGGCCTTGTTAAAGAACATCATGCCCATTGTTGTGTTGGCAGGTGTGTTTGTATCGCTTGTGCGGTTTATGACGAATGCCCCTTTAAAGTTTGGGGCGGCACTCAGTATTGTGTCGGCCAGTACATCCATCCTCTGCCTTGAGCTCCTCCTCAACACAGCACTGCATGTAGGAATTGGAACGAATAGGGCCGGAATCCATGCCGGAGTTTTCGTAGATCCGAGTGTTCACGGCTTTCTCTTCTTGTTCCTTCAGAACCTAGCGCCTCTGTCACTTTGGCGCTATGTGGTGATCGCCTCTGCTATGGCGCAGGCCTCGGGTATGCATCCGCGATACGGAGTAGTTCTTGGGCCCATTGTGTGGGTCGTGGTCGTCTTGGCCATGGGCCTTCTCTCGTTCAACGGATTTCTCTTCTACGGACTGTAACCAATTCGAAAACGGCGCTGTCATCCCTGCAGTTACACGCACAAGGGCTGACAGTGAAACCAACGGCACGGCATATTGCACAACCACTCACCGATGAAAACATCGATGCGGTGGTGCTTGCATTCCGTGACGGAGATCGCGACGCCTTTCGTCTGTTGTACGACGAGTACTATGCTCGTGTGTACCGGTTTTGTTTGCGCATGGTTGTAGACGAGGCGGTCGCGAAGGACGCGTTTCAAGAGACATTCATTCGCATGTTCGAGCATCGCGCCTCGCTGCGGGGCGTCAACGTTCGGTCATGGCTCTTTAGCATCGCACGGCGGGTGTGTTTGAACATGATTCGTGCGAAGCGTGGCGGACATGAATCATTCGACGAGACCTATCACGGACTGGGTGATGCGGAAGAGAACGACGTGGCCTTGCGTCAGCAGATAGACAAGGCACTTGCCCAGTTGCCGGTGGCACTTCGTGAGTCGCTCGTCCTCCGAGAGTTCGAAGGATATACCTATCAGGAGATTGCCGACACGGTCGGAATCGACCTCTCACTTGCCAAAGTGCGCGTGTATCGAGCACGACTCATGATGCGCAAGATCCTTGCTCCTATCCTGGAGCACGAACGATGATCTTAGACCTCCTCATATCACGTTATCTCGATAGCGAACTCACGGAAGAAGAAGATCGCGAACTCCGATCGATCACGAGCGCCGACCCAGAGGCTCGCGAAGCGTTCGACCAAGCGGTCCTGCTTCACATTGCCATGCGCTGCGAGGATCCCGAGATTGACGTGCCGGCAGATCTTGTACAGGATACCAGAAGCTTGGTTCTCGATAAGATCGACGCCCTTCCAGCACCGCAGCACATTGCCCCTAAGAGCATGGCGCGGCGCGCACGCGCTGTTGCGGCGCTGGTTGCCTTGCTGCTTATCCTTGCGCTGCCCATCGATGAGCTCACAAGGGAGTACGGAGCGCAGACTGCTTACCTCCAGCAGGGACGCACTGAGCTACAGAATGAAAACACGCGCCCAATGAACGAGCAGAGAACTCGAAGAATCCATGGCAATCAGAGAATCGTGGAGTATGGCGCAGTAGCGGCACCACGTGCATCAAGTGTCACTCAACCCACGCCCCAACCCATTCTTGCAACTCTTTCACCAGACTCATTCCACGGCCAAGCAATCCTCGATGTAGCACAGGCCCTTGCACGTCCTCGTGTCGCACCAAGCGTTGCACATCCTAGCGTCGTACGAGCAAGTGCCGCACTTCCAAGTGTCGCACAAAGTTCTCCTCGTGTTGCACCAGGTGAAACGAATGCTCCTGCACAAAGTGAAGACGTCCCTCTCCTCCTTACCACCTTCTACACTTCTTCCGTCCAGGGTTCGCTTGAGACAGTTTCCGCCATTACTCAGATCTCACAGAGTATCGGGTATGGACTGAGCGATAGGAGTTTTGTGGGACTGGAAGTTGGGGCCATGCAGTACACGGTGGATCGGGTGATGCATACAACGGTGCGTACGGACGGAGAATCGGACGTTGCGATGCGTGAGACGGTGGTTCGTTCATCAACGACAAGTGGCGGAAAGCTGTCGCCAACGTCTACGCCGGCGGGAACATTTACCCAGATATCAACGCGCATTGTAGACCAACAAAGTGTGGCATGGGGAGCGGCATTCTATCAGCGACCAATTGTGCACGCAGGTGCCATGGCAATGCTTGGTAGGGTAGGAGTGGGCGCGGGAATGGACGGAATGCTGGCCTACGGTAGGCTCCAAGCCGAATACCGGGTCCTTCCGATTCTCTCTGTTACCATGGGCGCCGAGGCACGCTATGCACCAATGCGAACCGGTGCCGTTTCAGGCCAACAAAGCGGTCAGTCCTATGGCGGCTTCCTTTCAATGGTCTACGGCATACAATTGAGCCTTTAACACACCCTTCTTGACCAAACGCAGTATTGTTTTTATGTTATATTGCGCGTCCTCTGAAGGGGAATTTCGATTTGAATTAATGGGATGAACATGGGACGTTTTTACTCGCTGTACCGTACATACAGCCTTTTAGCCTTTGCTGCATTCGCAGCAACGACGGCGTTTGCGCAACAAGCAGCACATCGCAACAACTCTACAATCCTCGCACCTCGAGTAAGTCCGTTCGCTCCAGTTCGTGGCGTGCTGCCATCCAGCATCACACCTGAGAACTTTGAGGGTTGGAAGGTGGCAGGGTCGTCCATCGTTGCCAAGCGCGACATTCCGAAGGTGTTACTTGCAGAGAATCTGCAAGAGACGGCACCCGGAGTAAAGGTTGGCTATACATTCTATGATTTCCAAACCAATGCTTGCATGATGAACCGTCTCCAAACGGTTGATGATGCGGGAACACCGTATGTACAAATGGTGTGGATGGCAGCGAAAGATGCAACGCGGGATGCGGCTACGCGCACGCCCGGGTTCAACATCTCCCGCGGTACGCATTACACCTACCTCGAACTTTCCAATCCCAGCGCCCCAACCGTTCAAGCAACGGATTGGAAAAAAGTTTCTGCAGAGACAGAGCGTACTGGTTGGCCGAACCTCGTTCAATTCAAAGATGGCGGCGTAGGGTATTGCACGCACTCGCCTGTGAAGTTCTGGCGCAACGACGGACTGGGTTCAGATGGCTTCCTCAATACGTCGACGGTTGCGACAGAGGCAGACAGTGCCTTCTGGCCGCGCGTCGCGATGGATGGTGATGGCAATCTTCACATGATCTACAATCGTCGAATTCCAACCGGTACAACGGCGGCAGATCAGGTCGCGTATCGTCGTTCGAAAGATGGCGGAGAGACATGGGAACCAGAGATCTTGTTCACGGGCCCAACAGGACTTGGATCGACAACCGGACTTCCGGGCGGCGTTGGCGGCGATACGTATCACGTGACCGCTCGTGGGAAGAACGTTGTCGTTACATACATGGATGGTTCACTTCGCCTTCTCTCTCGCAAGTCGACAGATGCGGGGGCCACATGGGACAATGCGAACTTCAAACTTGTTTTTGCAGCAAATGAAAAGTTTATCGATTCAACAGTCTACACAGCAGGTGGGATCGATAGCATCACGGTGCACTCCGACACTGTGGTTGGACCTTCGTCGCACGTAGATGTTATTATCGATTCTGATGGTCTCGCGCACTATGTTTTTGGCAGTCTGCTTTCGTATGTCATCCAAAAAGGTCCGAAGACACCAGATGCTGCAAACCCACGCCGAGGAACGATCTTTACGCTTGAACGCAATGAATGGCTGAAGGACATGGGGATGATTCATTTCCGTGAGGGAGACAGCATCCTTACGTTTATGGCTCCTCCCGCGGGAGGGTCCTGGGATGGTAATGGTTGGGTAATCAACCGACGCATCTTCTCTGGCGTTAGCCGTTGGCCGCAACTTGGTATGGATGCGAACGATAACATCTACCTTGCTTATGGTTCGGTGAAGAATGGCGACGTGAAGTCCATGCAAGTAGACACAACACCTACGTTCTCGCAAACAGAGCCAGACACACTCGTGACGCTCGATGCACTATATGGTCACGTCTATCTTACGCACAAGCTAAAAAACTTTAGTCGCTGGTCGCAGCCGCTCGACATCACACCTGCCGGCATGAATTGTCAGTTCGCTACGGTGATGGATACGGTAATGAATGGCTTCATCTCAATCGGCTACGGCGCAAGCCCAACGCCTGGAGACCGCGTTACCAATGTTGAAACAGCCGTAGACACAACAGGTATCTACTTCTACAACTTCCCGACGAGCGCACTCAACGTGATCAGCTCAGTATCGGAAGAACGTGAATTGAAGGCATCTATCAACATGGTGCCGAACCCTGCTAACGAGGTTGCAACGCTCACCATCGACGGTGTAACGAATGGAAAAGTGACGGTGTCCATTGTTACAACGCTTGGCGAGACAGTATTGAGCTCAAGCAATCAGATGAATGGCGGATCTTGGACGGTATCGATCCCCACACAGCAGTTGGCATCTGGAACCTACTTCTGCTTGATCGAACAAAACGGATTGCGCACAACGCGCTCCCTGTCGGTCATCCACTAAGAGTCGGTCCATCGAACACACAGAATTAGAGAACGCATTCTTCAGGAGAACTTGCATGACGCGTAGGCTACTCGTTGTCGTCGCTGTCCTTGGGTTGGTAAGCACGACCGCATACGCAGGCATCTACGGGACACTCACCGGGAAGGTCCTGGATAAGGATAAGAAGCCGGTTTCCGGCGCTTCCATTCGCATCTTGGGTACGCCTCGCGGCGGCTTTACCAAGCTCGATGGGAAGTACACGATCGTGAACATCAACTCGGGCAAGTGGGACGTACGAGTCACCGCTGTTGGGTATGATACCGTTGTACGATCTGGCGTCCAAATCGGTGCGGACGAGACCGTTACGCTCAATGTCACGCTGGACCAAGGTGGCGGCCTTCTGATGAAAGAAGTCGTCTTCAGCGCTGAGCGAATCATGGTGTCGTCTACGGTGCAGGGTACCACACAGAAAATCGGAAGCGAAACTCTCCAGAACATGGCCATCAACAGCGTAGCCGACATGGTAGGTAGGCAAGCAGGCGTTGAAAGTAAAGATGGTGGATTTGTTATTCGCGGATCACGTTCATCGGAAACGCAAGTACTTGTAGACGGACTAACGGTAACAGATCAGTTCACAGGCGGACTTGGTAATACTGGTGGTGCGTTCTCTACTACAATGCCATCGCCGTTTGCAACTGAAGAAGTTCAAACGAAGACGGGTGGTTTCGGTGCTGAGTATGGAAACGCCATTGGTGGTATCGTGAACACCATTGTCAAAACTGGGCGTACGGACCGTTTTGAAGGACTTGTTCGTATTGCAGCCGATGTACCGTTTATGTGGGGAACTGCTGGTAATGGAGTCAAGGCCGGCTCGCCACATCAGGCCATCGTCGACGTAACGCTCGGAGGGCCACTTGGAATATCCAACTCCACGTTCTTCGTTGCCGTTCGCAACCAATATCAGAACTATCGCAACTACGGTTTGCAAGTACTGGATCCAATTGGAAACAACCTAGGCCAAATGCCTGACAATCGAACATGGAGTCGTAACCTAACGGGTCGATTGAAATTTGGAATATCTGACAAGATATTCTTGCTCGTTGGTGGTATGTACGGCATGGGTAGCTTCGAGCGCTCAAGCTGGGGTTGGCTCTACGCTAACGGCCAGGGCCAAAAAACAGACGGAAGTGGCAATGCGATTCTAGACGGAAATGGCCAAGTTCAGTACAATGGTGTTCCAGAACGAGCAGCTAAGCAGCTCGCTATTCAGGAGTATTCGAACAACGCCTTCGCTCAGATCAATCATACCCTTGGTCAAGGCAATGCATTTTACGAACTGCGCCTCTCGATCAATAATAAGACGACGGAAATCAGCAAGCGTAAGGACGGGAATGCTCCTGGACTACTAAGTGGTTTCGACCTGTATCAGCCGGAAGACAAATTGAAAATCGAAGGTGATAAGTTCGTGGCTGGTGCGGACCGTATCCTTGATGCTTGGGGCATTGTTCGTCCGATCAGATACACATCTGATTACCTAGCGCGATATGAGCAGAGCGCACGAAATCCTCAAACCGGATACGTGGAAGGTCAGGGCGACGCGTTCTCAACAACGAACCCATACGGGCTGCAAAATTACTTCTTCGCACAAGGGAATGAAGGTGGCGTGGATTTCCGTAGCCAAAAGTTCTGGCAGGTTGACGGTAGCATCACGAACAGTATCGAAGTGGGCGAGACCAAGCACGTGATTAAGGCGGGGGCGGAACTTCGTTTGTTCCGATTTACGCGCCACTCCAACTCGAATCCTTGGGATGGACTTCCATTCTATGATGTTTACGGTCCTGACTTCGGTGGCAACCTCTACGCAGATGATGTACAGGGCATTCCCGCATCAAAAATAAAGACGCAATCCGAAGCACCGTACACGCCTACAACTGCGGGTGCGTTCGTTCAAGATCAGATCTTGTTCAAAGGACTGGTCTTCACACCGGGTGTGCGCTTTGACTATTTGAACGCGAGTGCCATCTATCGCACACAGTTCATTCCGTTCGTACCCTTTGGTGCGGCTGAAGGGTTTGCGAGCACGAAGGCAAAGTTGTACATCAGCCCGCGTATTAGCATTGCGTATCCGATCTCTGAGCGTCAGAACATTCGACTCTCCTACGGTATCTATTATCAAGCGCCACCCTGGAACGACTTCTATGACGGATTCAATTCAATCCTTCTTCGTGGTCAATCGCTTGGTAATCCGAACATGGAGATGCAACGTACAAATCAGTATGAAGTGTCCTACAACCATCAGTTGAACGACAACCTTGCGATTACCATTACGGGATACTACAAGGACATTTACAATCAGAGCGGATTGGCTTTTGTACGCGCTGTACCGGATCCATACTATCAGCAAGTACTTGCTGATTATGGTAATAACCGAGGCCTGGAATTCACATTCCAAAAGCGCATGATGGATAACTGGGCGTTGACGTTCAACTACGTGTTAGCCTCGGCCCAAGGTACTGCTGTGAGTTCGGGTGTTGCGGTTGCACTAGATCCATACACGGGAAATCCTGCGTATCCGGTGACAGACTTTCCATTGGATAACGACCGTCGCCACCGTCTCAATGCGAACTTCACGTTGCAGTGGAACAAAGACGAAGGACCTGCAATTTCGGGCGTCCGCTTCTTGCAGTTCTTCACAGTCAATATCTCTGGTACGTATAACTCAGGTTTACCATACACGCCAGTGAACGGACAAGGACAAGCAGTTGGCGAGATCAATGCTGCACGATTCCCTTCTAATTGGGGATCAGAAATGCGTGTTTCGCGTCGCTTCCCGCTTCAGGATCTGTTGGGCGGAAACACGTCCGTTGAGCTCTTCATGGACGTCACTAACCTCTTGAACCTTACTGCTCCAGTAAGCTTCTATACTCGAACTGGCAGCCCAGATTACGACGGTAATGCACTGAACCGTATTCCAGGTGACTTTTCATCGACAACCTTCTTCAAAGACGGAGACCCAAGTCGGAAAGAGACCTTTAGCTCTGCACAGTATGATCGGGTCGGTCAGCGCCTTTACAGTGAAGCTGCAGACCTCAATAACGACGGATTGCAAACTCCTGATGAGACGTATGCCGGATACCAGCGATATGTGAACACGGTGGTAGCTCGCCGCGGTAACTATCAGTATCCACGTCAGGTCTACTTCGGCGTCACATTCCGGTTCTAATCAAGATGAGAACGAACGAAATGAATAAGAACATCAAACACGGAGTAGGTATGAACAGCCTCGGTTGTAAACAGGTTGTACTCCTTCTGTCCATTCTGAGTTGTCTTGGCGTAATGTCGGCTTCAGCCCACATTGCCGATAAGGCCCGAACGCGTGACAAGAACCAAGAGGATGTCCAACGCGACCCTGCCGGTATCTACGATCTTCAGAAGAATCTTGTGTCGAGCGTTGAGTTCTACACAACGAACTACGGGATCTTTGGATATGACGTTCGCAACTCAATCGGTGGCGGACGATGGCCTCGCGGGTCACAAAACCAGTACATTTTTGCTGGTGGAGCATGGTTCGCCGCTCAAAAGGTGCCGCCGGCCGACACGCAGCTGCGCAAGCGCGTAATGGTAACGTATAATCCGAACAATGGCCGTTCTTGGATGGTGCCGGGTACCATAGAGGATGGGGTGGTGGTGAAGCCGGATGCTGCCGCGCAGCAAAAGTACCGCGTGTATTTCTCGACAGACGTGAATCCAAATGACGGCACCTCGTATGCTGATCCAACACAACCGGCCTGGCCTATCTGGGACACCAATGCAGACGATACGGTCCGGTTCAATAATTACTTCGGTAATTATGTGAACGATCAGGCGAAGCGCACAAAGGCAACGTATTCGAAGGGCCCTGCCTTCATCTCAGGCGAAGACATCTTTTCAGTGTTTAAGGACACCGATTTGAGTCGCTATGACGATGGATCCGCAAAACGCCGTGCTGAAGGATTCCCATTTGGTTTCCAGATCGAGCAGACGATCTACACTTGGGGCTTTGGTGACTATCGCGATCTTGTCTTCAATAAGTACATGTTCATTCACCCAACCACGTACACGGATACGCTGTATCAGTGCTGGATGGGTGCTGTTATGGACGTGGACATTACTCTGTCTACAAATCCAAATCTTGGTGCACAAAACGATCGTGCTCGGTACTATACTGAAGAAGACTCGTTGAACCTTTCCGTTCAATGGTCCAATGGCGATCGTGGAGAAGCTGGTCGCGGTTTCGGCTACCTTGGCTTCAACTTCCTTGAGAGCCCTGCAGTAGACGCAAACGGCTTTCTTCGGAAGGACAAGCGCAAGTTCCCGGTTCAAGAGCAGTTGGGCTTGCGCACGATGCGCAACTGGCCAATCCAATATGATCCGCAGTTGAATGAGGAACGTTACAACTTCATGTCCAGCGGCGAGCGCGATGGTGATGACGGTCCTGGTGACCGCCGACTCCTGATGTGTACCGGCCCGTTCAATGTTCGTCCCGGTGATTCGGCCCGTATCGTTGTTGGGATCATCCTTGCAGCAACTGCAACAGGGAATGATGCAACAGGTACTACCGAAGACATGGCTGAACTCATCCGTAAAGTACGTTTTGCTCAATCCGTGTATAACAACTCGTTCCGCGCTCCAGAGCCACCAAAACGTTCCGTGATCAAGGGAATTCCTGGCGCGAACGGCTTCACCTTCCCAAAAGAGGGTTGGATACCGTTCAACAATGCTGTGGCCATCCAGTGGGATTCCACTTCAGAGATGTCGGTTGATACTCTTGAGCGCGGACTCGACTTCTTCGGATATCGCGTTTATCGCGCACGACGTACAGATCTTGACACGTTTGACGTAGACGAGATCCAATCAAAGCGTAAGGGTCCGCTGGGTTGGAAGGAACTTGCACGCCATGAAATGATAAGCCCGTTCATCAAGTCTGCTGTCGCAACTACAGCCGGAACAAAAATTGATGAGTTCGACATTATCGACGTGATCAAACCCGGACAAAAGCGCTTCCTCGCGATGCGCAGACCAACAGTTTCAGGTCCATGGGGATCCGTCTTCGTGCCCTTGTACAACAAACGCGCTCCAGACTATCAGTGCTTGTATTACAAGCCCAAAGCCGACTCCACTCTCGACATCTCGAGACTCGACCGTGCTGATTCGATCAGCTTCATGTGGTTCACGTCTCAGTTCGAGACGCTTCCAACAGTAAGCCGCCGTGCTGGTAACATTCCCGCCTGTGGTGGGGCTGTTTTGGTACTCGATAGTACGCAAGCTGCTAAGGCAAAGGACAGCTTAATCAAGTTGATTCTTGCGCGCAAGATCAAGATAGATCCGTTCATGTTCAACGACACAAACATGGTACCGGACGCAAATGGCACGTTACAAGTACAGGCCGTGAAGCGTCCCTATGAAGAGACGAATGAATGTCGCCGCGGACCGATAGCATCTTGGATGCGTCAACAATCGCAAGGTCGTGTCTTCTTCGATGACGGTGATGATAACAATGACGGATCGGTCCTCTATTCGGCCAGTCCGAACAAGAGCGAGAAGCTGATCAACAACATGGACTACTACTATCGTGTGCTTGCCTACGATGAAGGGGACTATTTGCTCCCTACGCCGGCAAAGCTGAACGATGGCGCACCAGGACTTCCAAACGTTGCAAAGACCATGCCGTTAGCAGCTCGTGTAGGAGACGCACCAAGTATTTCCGTGTCGATCCCTCCGAGTGAGCAAGCAAAACTTGGCGGCATCTATAACATTCGCTTCCTTGTGCAAGATCCACAGCGGTTCAATCAAATGTTTGGTGGCCGCACCATTCAACTTCAATTCTTCCGTACATGGGTTGGGGTAGATGTTCCTGGTACTACGCCACGTGTTGCAAATGGACTCTACGGGATCTTCATGTTCCTAAAGGATTCCGCTACTCAGCAAGCACTAGGTGCGTTCCAGTCGTTATTGCCCCCTGAACTTTGCCCAACAGGTGCACAGTTCACGAATAAGGGTGGTGCTCCAGGGTTCTTCACGGAAAATGCACGCACATGGGTTGATACGAATGGTGTTCGAATCGATACGATTCAAACAATACCTCCAACCTATGACACCGTCACATTTGGAGTCCCAACGAACCGTGATCGACTGATTCGCTACGGAT
>JBBRES010000024.1:0-18901 GCA_038202665.1 Kapaibacterium sp. (SeqCode)
ACCCTTCAGGGTGTACCAGGCCTTGGCGTAGGCGAGTTCATGGAAGTAACCTTGAGTGGTGTGAACATGGTATCGATCGCCTCGCCCCGCGGTGTTGCGTCGATCGTGTTCGATCCGGATGCATCGTGGCCAGCACTTTCGTCAATCATTCTCAAGATGGTGTCGGGAACATCGAAGCCATCATGGGATATAGGTGCGCGAACGCTCACGGTTTACGTCGACAAAGGCGAACAAGTACAACTCACGTTTTCATCGAACGTTGGTGAAACAGAAACTGAAGCGTCCGGCAACATGGCAAACCATGGAATGTGGAAGGCAGTTGCCGATGCGGGCCTTGCACCAGATCAGCAACAGGCCGCCATGCGCGGACTCGCGTGGCTGATTACACCAGGACGGATCCTCAACCTTGTACACGGAACACAAAAGCCACTGAAGAAACCGGCCGTGAAGAAGGGCGAAGTGAGTTTCCGCGACTTCAGTTCTACGGATGCAGAGATCACGTTGGACGACACCTATGTGCATGCAAAAACCACGCACAAAGTAGACATGCATTCCGAATGGTCTATGTGGATTGACGATGTGAATAAGCCACTGCCAGAAGAGCATAAAGAACGAGCATTTTTCTACGAGCAACTGTCAGTGGACCTCACAAAGGACACACTAACCAACGTAGCGAAGCAAGAATTCGGCGACACGAAGTATCGCGGCGTCACCTATGTGCCAACGGCAACAACGCGCTTCCGCGAATACATGCCGCGCGCGATAGGCAACGATGCCGCGAAGATCACTCGCAGAGGTGATGGCAAACTTCTCGACGTGTTGAGCTCGAAACGTCCAGACGCAGTAAAACTCCAGTACGTTGTTCCGTCGTTCCACTGGGTAGAAGAGCAACGCGTTCTCGTAGGCAACATCATTACGAGCACGAGAAAAGGCGGCGGCCTTCGTGTATGGATGGACCGGCCTTGGTATTCAAGCGGCAACGGCGAGTTGCTTGGTGTGATCCTTTACTCCACGCAAAAGTGGAAGGCGAAGCCGGCCAGTTCCGAAGGCAAGGTAGGTAAGTTCGGAAAGGTCGGACCTTCACAGGGATTCACGAGCAAGATTGGTAGTCTCGGCGTATCGGGTCTCGCCTCTTCTATGTTCGCGAGTTCGAAAGTAGACATACCAGAGACCATCGAGCCTTACGTCACACAATGGGGACTTGATCCCATCTGGCTCTCTGCACCAACGCCTTCTGATTCCACGCCGCTCGTAACGAACTTCGTGGATCCTAAGGTTGTGCTCACGAACGTTTCTCTCGAAGAAACAGGAGTTGTACAACGCTATGTGGTAGTGGGCTATGAACCGCAGTTCGATCCCGATCGCCGGCAATGGTTCTGTGATATCTCCATCGATCCGGGCGACTCCTACTATCCGTTCATCAAGCTCTCCCTCGTGCGCTTGCAACCGATGTCGTTGTCAGATCCCGATACAGGTCGCGACGTGTATTGTTCTCGCACAATCCTCAGCGAATTCTGCCAACTCGCACCAGATCGCAAGGCAACCGTCAAAATCGAAGACGACAAGAAGAGCATCACGGTGATGGTGGAAGGAAAGACGTATCGCGCAAACACTACCGGACAAATCGGCTCTGAAATCGAAGTCACTCTCGAGAAACGCACGGACGGTGCGGCTTCTGCGAACGACGTTGCATGGCGGCCTGTGGTCACGCAACGCATCGACCGTATTCATGCATCGAATGCATGGGCTGGAATGCTGGTCTTGCCAACAGAAGTGAGCGCAAACCAGTACCGCGTGGTGATCAAAGAGTACGAGCAATTCTTCTCGGACACGGAACGACGTCAGACGAATCTTGGCGGATTCACGGACGGAGGCAACATGGAATTCACACTTGATAAGCGTGTTGTGTATGCAGACGTTCTGCCCTTGTTCTAGAGACTGAATCATTGAAAACTGAGGGGTGTTATGAAGATTGTCAAGTGGATTGCGATAGGGCTCGCATGCCTTATCGGTCTTGTTGTAGCAATCGGATTTCTTTCGTCGCGCACAACCCACATTGAGCGTAGCCGCGTGTTCAAGGGATCGCGTGCACCTGCCTACGATCAGATTGCGACTTTGTCCAAGTGGTCTACATGGTCACCATGGGACAACGTCGACACGAACATGAAGAAGACCCTCTTCGGTCCGCCCTCTGGCGTTGGCGCCGGCTATGAGTGGACGAGTGACGATTGGCAAGTTGGGAACGGAAAACTCGAAGTGGTCGAGGCTGACGAAGACCACATTGTTTCCAACATGTTCTTCGGATCTAGCGACAAACCTTCGAAGGCCGCTTTTACGTTTGCCAACGAAGGCACGGGTACCAAAGTAACGTGGTCCATAGACTCTGACTATGGTCTGAACCCATTTGCTCGATTCATGGGACTGTTCATGGATGGCATGGTAGGACCAATGTTTGAAAAGGGTCTTTCCAACATCGACAGCATCCTTGCCACCTTGCCCCCTCCCGTTGCCGTTCGTGAAGAACAATTCAGTGGTGGTGCCGCACTCACAATGCGTGTACAGTGTTCGATGACCGAGATTGGCAGCAAACTTGCGCTGATCTACGGTACCATTATGAAGTCGGCGGGCGAGCAGAACATCTCCATCGCTGCCCCACCTTTTGCGATCTATCATGAGTTTGATCCGGCAAATGGCAGGGTGGACATGGAGGCAGGGCTGCAGTTTCCGTCGCTTCCCAAGGCAAAAGCTCCCGTCAAGGCCGTTCAACTCATCCCAGGCAAGGTGATTGTAGCCGATTACTATGGTCCGTACCAAGGCTCGGCCGTTGCCTGGACTGCTGTAGAGCGTTATGCTGCCGACCACAAGCTTGTTCTCGACGGGTCGCCCTGGGAGAGCTACGTCACAGACCCGATAACCACGCCGGACTCGACCAAATGGCTAACACGGGTGTACTACCGCGTGAAATAGTATTTTTGCAGATGCCATTTCGATCCCGCACAACTCAGCTCCTTTTAACGCTCTTCGTACTCGGTGGCCTTGTATGGCTCGGCGGCAGCGTAGTCCGTTCTGTTATCGGGTTTGACGTCTTCGTTCCAGGGACCCTTTCCTTTAAGCCCGAGCAAACAGATGTTGTTCGCATGAACACCGTTCGTTTGTATGCACTTACAGGTCCGTGGACCAGTTGGGGCTTTGCCACATGCTTCTTCGGAGGCGTAGGACTGATCGTCGCGCTTCGGTCGAGCATGCGCAGATTCGGATGGCTTCTCATGTCGGCAATCCTCTTCGTAATCATCATCCCCATCGAAGGCTATCTGATATGGCAGGACTATCAACTCGTCCTCTACTTCGATAGGGCCACGAGCGCGCCACTTGCGTCGATGTCCGAGATCTTCACCGTATTTTTAACGCGATTCCAACACCAACTGTTGAACATGGCATCGGGGTTCGCCTTTTTTGCCGCCATCACGCTGGTTCTTTGTACGACATTCCGACCGCTGCATCGCTATGAAAGCTGACAAGCTCCTCGAAGCATTAATCGAACTCGGTAAGAGCATGGGCTTTGCTGTACGTAGAGAAGCAGGGACGTTTCGTGGCGGACCTTGCGTTCTTCACGAAGAGAAAATCATTTTGATCAATAGAACGATGATGCCCGAAGCCGCCGCTGTAATCCTTGCACGGGCGTTGGTGCGATACGATGTAGACGAATCATTCCTGAAGCCCGCTGTGCGCGACATTCTGGATCGCGAGCGCGCCTATGTGGCCAAGCATCCGGACGTGCGCATCGAGCCACGAACCGAGGCAGCATGACCGACGAACTCCCTTCTCCTACGGCAACGCGATGTGGCACTGTTGCTATCATTGGCCGACCGAATGCTGGAAAATCTACGCTCCTCAATGCCATCCTTGGCTTGAAGCTTTCCATCGTCACAGATAAACCGCAAACAACACGAAAGCGTGTTCTCGGCATTCATACAACCGAATCTGCGCAAATCATTTTCGTCGACACACCAGGCGTGATCCAACCGCGGTATAAGCTCCAACGCTCGATGATGGGCTTTGTAGACGAGACCATGTCGGAAGCCGATGTGATCTGCGTTGTTGTAGATGCTGTCAAGGCCATTAAGCGCGGCTCGATTCGAGACCCGATGGTGGAACGCCGTTTCGCAGAGGGCAAGATCCCTGCTATTCTCGTCCTGAACAAAATGGACTCAGTGGGCGTAAAAATTGGCGTGTTGCCACTGCTTGCAGAAGCGCAGGCATCGGGCATTTACAAGAAGGCCATTGCGATTGCTGCACAAGAGAACACGTATGTGACAGACCTTGTAGAGATGCTCACAGAACTTGCCCCCGTAGGTGAGTTCCTCTACGAGCCAGACCAGCTCTCTACTCTCCCCGAACGCTTCTTTGTTGCCGAGCTTATTCGCGAAGCCATTTTCGAGCAGTTCCGTGAAGAAGTGCCCTATGCCACCGATGTGGAAGTGCGTGAATTCAAGGAACGCGAAGAAGGCAAGTGGTATGTATTGGCCGACATCGTCGTGGAGCGCGACACGCAAAAGGCCATCATCATTGGTGCCAAGGGCAGCGCGCTGAAGCAAATCGGAGAAACAGCACGCGCCGCTATTGAACAGCACCTCGATCACAAAGTCTATCTGGAGCTCTACGTCAAAGTGAAGCAAGGGTGGCGCGACGATAAAAATCAACTGAACAATCTCGGTTACTGATGCCCGTATCTTTGCCGGCTATGCCACTCCTCCTCCTCCTCGCTACATGCCTTTCGTTCCTCCTCGCATCTTGTTCCTCGCCTGAGAAGGCAAGGGGTCCTGCTACCGCAGAAGATGTATGGCAGCGAGGCAAGAAGGCCTTCGACGACAACGATGTTGTTGAAGCTCAATCGCAATTCGACATCATCAAGCTGCAGTATCCGGCAAGTCAGTATGCAGACGATGCACAGTTCTACTTGGCCGAGATCAACTTCAAGCGAGGCGAATTCATCCTTGCCGCCTTCAATTATTCTTTAGTGCGCCGCAGCTATCCGAGCAGTGAATTCGCGAAGACTGCGGCATTCAAAGCAGCAGAGTGTTACAACCAGATCGCGCCGCCCATGGATCGAGATCAGGAATACACCAAGAAGGCCATCCAAGCTTACTCTGAGTTTCAATCGATCTATCCACAAGATTCATTAGCGCTTGTATCACTTGAGCGCATTGCAGAATTGCGTGGACGTCTCGCGGAGCGATTCCTTTCGATCGCGCAACAGTACGATGCACTCGTCGCCCCGAAGTCCGCACTCATCTACTACGACGCTGTCATCGAAGAGTATCCCGACACGAAGCAATACGAAGTGGCTCTCGCGGGCAAGCTCGACATTCTCTTGCGTCAAAAGAAATACGACGAAGCACGAACCGTCATCGCGCTCTGGCACAAGTCGGTTCGCGCTCCCATGAAGAACGAACGGCTTGATGCATACGAACGACAATTGAACAACCGATAACGGACACCGCATGTCTACTACGAATCGCATCAAAACACCGTCGGAGTCGGAGGTGCACATGACGCATCTCGTTCTGCCGAACGACACGAATCAACTTGGCAATCTCCTTGGCGGTAGGCTTATGCACTGGATCGACATTGCTGCCGCACTCACATCTATGAAGCATGCTGCGCGTGTATGTGTGACCGCATCGGTTGACGAGATATCGTTCAACGAGCCAATCAAGCTTGGACACATGGTGCACTTGCGGAGCGTGATTACACGATCCTTCCGTACATCAATGGAAGTGAAGGTTGACGTGTGGCGTGAAGATCCGCTTAACGACTCGAAGGCACATACCTCTAGTGCGTATCTCACGTTCGTTGGAATCGATCAATATGGCAAGCCGCTTCCTGCACCGCCCGTAGAGCCAGAATCAGACGAAGAGAAGCTACTCTACGAAGAAGCCGCCATCCGTCGCGAAGCACGACTTCGCTATCGTGAACAGATTCGCGCGCGCAGAGGATGACGAGCCTGCGGTTGTGGTGTTACGTAGCACTGCTTGCCGTGCTCGTTGCTCCTGCAGGTGCAGAAACTCCTGCAACGATGCAGGATTCAACCGTATGTGCGATGCGCATGATGCGTTGCTATGGTGGACGGAATGAACGTCTTCCTCCCATCGTTCTTATCAGCTCAAAAGACCGCCGTGCGATCAACGTAGACATTGGCTCGACGTCCGTTACCATTGAGTTTGACCTCCTTTGCAACGTAGCGCCGGCTGTCTACGTGAGGTTTATGCACTGCTCGGCAAACTGGGAAGAGGAGCAGAACGCATTCCTGAATGATGCCACACTCCGCACGACACTTGTTGATTGGTCCCTTGCTCCGTCTCGTGCGCGGTATTGGTCGCACCGAGGCTCTCTCCAAGTTCCCAACGACCAAGTGCAGTTTCGATTCTCCGGGAACTGGAAAGCAAAGGTGTACGACATTGGCACCGACGAACTCTTGGGTGAGACGCGATTCTTTGTTGTGGAGCCCCTCGCGAATTCCTACATGAATTTCATGACAGACTTCTACGACACTAAGTTCAAGGTGAGCGGCTTTGCACTGACGATCGAGAATGTTGTTACCGATCCGAATGCAACCCTTATCGACGGATTCATGCACACCTCGGCTCTCTATCGAAACAATCGCTATTGGGAACCCATTGTTGTTAGCAACCAGATCGATGATGGCAACAACCCTTCCATGATCAGAACATGGATAGGTGGCATGGCGCAGGGCAGCAAGTTCTTTCGCGCAGAACGAATACCGTCGCAGAATGAATATCGTGTGCTCGACATGACCTTTGTTGCGCAGTTCCCTTCTACCGGACAACCTGTTCGATTGCCGCTCACAGACCTGCGACGTAATGGAAACTTCATGATCTATGGAGATGATGGTGCCATGATCACGTCGAACATTTCCAGTGTTGACGATGACTACGTGCCTATCGAATTTCTTCTCGATCCGCAAGGGCCGCCTTCGGAGTCCGACGTCTTCGTCCTTGGTTCATTCAACCACTTCCGTCCGGATCCATCGTGGCAAATGTATTACGACGAAGAGCTGCGCATGTATCGCGTCCGCAACTGGGTCCGCAGAGCACGTCACAACTACCTGTACGCAACTGGCAAACTCAACATCGACGATAAGAGCATTGCAGACCTTTCCTTTGAAGAATGGGAAGGCAATTCGTCTGCAGCTAACCAGAGTTTCCTCGCGTTCACGTATTATCGTATGCAAGACTACGGCGGGTACGATGGCATCATCGCCGTATGCACGAGCTCACTTTCCAACACTCGGTAACGATTGCGTCAGCACAATTCTCTATGGCTAAATCGCGCACATCTATGGTGAACCCGGAACGCGCAGAAGAAGAGATCGATGCAGCCCTGCGCCCTTCCTCCTTTGACGAATTCACGGGTCAGCGAAAGATCGTAGACAACCTCAAGATCTTTATCGAGGCGGCACGAAAGCGTGGCGAGGCGCTCGATCATGTGTTGCTCACGGGTCCGCCCGGACTTGGCAAGACCACGCTCAGCTACATCATCGCACAAGAGATGGGCGCAGAGATCAAGACCACGTCAGGTCCCGTGCTTGAGAAGCCAGGCGACCTTGCAGGACTTCTCACCAACTTGAACGAAGGCGACATTCTCTTCATCGACGAGATTCATCGCCTTTCTCCTGTAGTAGAAGAGTATTTGTATTCTGCTATGGAAGACTTTCGTTTGGACATCATGATAGACTCTGGTCCAAGCGCACGCAGCATTCAACTCGCACTTCCGCGCTTTACTCTTATCGGCGCAACAACGCGACAAGGGTTACTCACGGCACCGTTGCGTTCACGATTTGGCGTAGTGAACAGACTTGACTACTACGACCCTGCAGATCTCGAACGTGTGATTACGCGCAGCGCCGGAATCCTCGGCGCACCCATCGACCCCGCAGGTGCGGCAGAACTGGCACGTCGTTCCCGAGGAACACCACGCATTGCGAATCGCCTGCTGCGGCGCACGCGAGATTTTGCAGAAGTAAAAGGAACAGGCACAATTAGCTTGGACATTGCACGCATTGCTCTTGAAGCGCTCGAAGTGGATGAGTATGGACTCGATGAAATGGATAAGCGCATCCTTCTTGCTATGCTAGAGAAATTCAATGGCGGTCCGGTTGGCATCTCCACCATTGCCGTAGCAGTTGGAGAAGAGCCAGGCACGCTCGAAGAAGTGTATGAACCGTTCTTGATCCAACAGGGTTTTCTTCAACGCACGCCGCGAGGTCGAATCGCAACGCCCATGGCCTATCGTCATTTTGGGATCTCACTTCCACAGGCCACCGGTGGTTTGTTCGACGGAGACAAGTCATGAAATCACGCACGCTCACCGTCCTTCTCCTTGCCGCCCTTTGCCTTACCGTTTCGCCTTCAATGGCGCAGCAACAAAAGGGTGAATCACTTCTTGGAATGCAAACGCGACTTCTGTTGCCTGTTGTAGACCTGCTAAGTTCTATGGCATGGTATTCGCGATTGGGTTGGTCGCCCACGAACGAGCTCGGCGCTCGGTCGGACAGCACCATCTCGATCACAGACGGACAGGTTCGAGCCACACTCTCTACGGCCAAACTGCCGGGCACCGTTATCTCGTTTGCATCTCGCAACATGCGCTTGCTCAAAGACACATTGGATTCGTTGCACATCTCGTATCACTTCGATATGAAAGGGCCCACGATCGGAGAACTGAGAATGTCCTCTCCGAATGGTTTGAAGCTTATGGTGCGCTCGAATGTTGATGAGTCCGAAATCCTACCAGAGGCCAAGGAGAATCCCATTTGTGGATTCAACACCGAGTTCAGCATTGGCGTTGTGTCGCTCAAAAGCGAAGTGCAATGGTGGGAGTCGCTCGGCTTCACCCAAGTGAAAGGCGGCATGGTCCCCTATCCATTTGCCGAAATGACAGACGGTCGTATTCGCATTGGCTTGCACGAAGACAAAGACATTCCATCGCTGGCTATCACGTACTATGCAAAAGACATGGAACAGCGCATCGATCGATTAAAGAAAACCGGCATCACAATCGACGAAGAGATTCCAACACCAGACGATCGCGTTGGCAATGCCATCATGAGATCTGCAGATGGGCAGTTGATATTTATGTTTGAGGGAGAGACGAAGAAGGCAAGTGAGAAGTGAGAAGTGAGAAGTGAGAAGTGAGAAGGCAAGTGAGAAGTGAGAAGTGAGAAGTGAGAAGTGAGAAGTGAGAAGTGAGAAGTCAAGTGAGAAGTGAGAAGTGAGAAGTGAGAAGTCAAGTGAGAAGTGAGAAGTGATAAGTGAAATGTGACATCCTTCCCGGCAGCTGCCGGGAGGCTGCCGGGAGGCTGCCGGGAGGCTGCCGGGAGGCTGCCGGGAAGGGAAGCTCGGGCGTTCATGTTATTGCTTCCGTAGGCGGTCGATTTCTTCGTCGCTCAGAACGTGATCGAAAACGTAGAAGTCATCAATACTTCCAATTAGTCCTGGTGTACCTAGACGTGAGTTCAGATACCCGATGTACATGGGCTCTGTGTTTTTCGTAGGAGTTGGCGTTTTCGCAAAGGCGATTACTTGCGGCACGCGTGCATCATCAAAGTGAATCGTAGTTCCGAGCGTATCCATCGTTACCACTACATGATGCCACTTTCCCTCTGCGCTATAGCCAGCATGCGAGCGCGCGGAATTGCGAAACGCATCACGGAAATAGCCGGCGCAGATTCGATTGTACTCGTAGAACACACACCATCCGTCTCCGCCCGGGTGGAGATACTTTCCAAGCCACATCGATGGGTCTACTACGTTCGACTCTGCCTGCACCCAAAACGCAACACTTAGGGGAAGCTCATTCAATCGGTCGCGATGCGCTACTTCAATTCGCTGCGTTGTACCGTTGAAGTGCATAGCACCGCTCGACTTTCCGTTCCGGTCTACGACGGGAGTTCCACCATTATTCACGCCATGCCAACCATAGGGTCCCCCATCATCGGCTGTGCCATCCATTGGATAGTAGGCCAGGACGCCTTCCATGTCGCTATGAAGTCCAGGCCATACCACGACGTCGATGGTTATTGTTGTATCAGACTGTAGCGGAACATTTCGTTCGAAATCTCCCCATTCGGGAATGCGCACAACAACGCGGTACACGCCCGCTTCTACGTTTCGAAGTTCGAATTGCCCTTGAGCGTCGGTTTTGGTCCAGTACGAGGTACCGGCTAGCTCTACGACCACCCCCAAAAAGGGTTCATGTGTGCGTTTCTCAACAACGCGACCAAACAGTGCTGCGCTTCCTCCTGCGACGCACGGCAGCGCAAGAGCAGGGCAAAGGATGGCGGCAATGAGCAGCAGGGAAGGGGCAAGGAGGAAAGGCTTCATAGGACGGCTTTCATGTTGTTGAACAGACGCAATCTCTCGTTCAGCGACATGCCGCGCACCTTAGCAGAACCTTTACACGTTGGCTCCTCCCTTCCGCCTTCCAGTACCTCGCTTTTCGGTAACTTTGTGGTCACACCTATGAATACGTACCGCAACTTCTGCATCATCGCCCACATCGATCATGGCAAGTCCACACTTGCAGATCGACTGTTGGAAACCACAGGTCGGGTTACACAACGAGAAATGGTGTACAACCAGATTCTTGACGATAATCCGCTTGAACAAGAACGTGGCATCACGATCAAACTGCACGCTATCCAGATGGAGTATATCTCCAAGGCTGGAGATGCCTATAAGCTGAACTTGATCGACACGCCGGGTCACGTCGACTTTTCCTACGAGGTCTCTCGTTCGCTTTCCGCCTGCGAAGGCGCGCTGCTTGTTGTAGACGCTACACAAGGTGTAGAAGCACAAACGATTTCGAACTTGTACATGGCGATTGAGCAAGGGTTGGAGATCATTCCGGTGATCAACAAAATCGACCTTCCAAGTGCCGTCACCACCATCGATGGTGTGAAGAAGCAAGTGATGGATTTGCTTGGCTGTAAGGAAGAGGACATGATCTTGGCTTCGGCCAAAGCAGGTATCGGAATTGAAGAGATTCTCGAAGCCGTGGTGGCCCGCATTCCCGCACCATCAGGCGATCCGAACAAGCCACTGCGCGCATTGATCTACGACTCCATCTTCGATGCCTATCGCGGTGTGATCGTAAACGTTCGCGTTTTCGATGGCACACTGCGCGAGAAGGACAAAATCATCTTCATGCAAACAGGACAGATCTACGAAGTAGATGAAGTAGGCATCCTGCACATGAAGCGACATCGGACGAATGAGATTGCGGCTGGAAATGTTGGCTACTTCACTGCGGCTATTCGCAAGCTGCACGACACGAAGGTGGGAGACACGGTCACCAATCCTAGTCGTCCGTGCGAATCGGCCATTGAAGGTTTCCGCGAAGTAAAGCCCATGGTTTTCAGTGGTATCTATCCTGCAGACTCTGACGATTTCGAAGATCTTCGCGACGCGCTTTCGAAGCTCTCGCTCAACGACTCTGCCCTATCGTTCGAACCAGAAAGCTCCACTGCACTTGGATTCGGCTTCCGCTGCGGCTTCCTTGGCTTGCTGCACATGGAGATCGTGCAAGAACGGTTAGAACGCGAGTTCAATCAGGTAATCGTGAATACGGTTCCGAACGTTCGCTATCGCGTGCTCAAAACAGATGGCGAAGAGTTGTGGGTCGACAATCCTGCCCAACTCCCAAGTCCGGGCGTGATCAACGAAATCCAAGAGCCATACATCAAAGCCCAGATCATTGCGCCTACCGAATACATCGGCACCGTGATGAAGTTGTGCATCGACAGACGTGGTGTGATGCTTGGTCAAACATATTTGTCGGAGACGCGCGTAGACATGTCCTTCGAACTCCCGCTTGGCGAAGTGGTCTTTGACTTCTACGACAAGCTCAAGAGCTCCACGCGTGGCTATGCGTCGCTCGACTATGATTACAGCGACTACAAGGTGGGCGACCTCGTGCGACTCGACGTGATGCTCAACGGCGAGCAAGTAGATGCACTATCCAGCATCGTCCATCGTGCTAAGGCGCACGAGTGGGGTAAGAAACTTACCGGCAAGCTCAAGGAACTTATTCCGCGACAGATGTTTGAAGTGGCCATTCAAGCCGCTATCGGCGCCAAGATTGTCGCCCGAGATACCATTGCTGCTATGCGCAAGAACGTGTTGGCAAAGTGTTATGGTGGCGACATTTCGCGGAAGCGCAAGCTCATCGAAAAGCAAAAAGAAGGCAAGAAACGAATGAAGCAAGTAGGAAGAGTGGAGATTCCACAAGAGGCCTTCCTTGCCGTTCTCTCTATCGACGATTAACAGGACACGTCTATGTCGTTCCTTCAGAACATCTTCAAAAAGCGCAAACCCGAGAAGCCACCAGAAGGCTTCTTCGAGCACATTTGGTCTTGGGTGAAAACGTTTGTGTGGGCGCTCACCGTGGTGACCATCGTCAACGGCTTGGCCCTTGCCTCCTTCGTCGTCCCTACCGGTTCGATGGAAAGCACTGTGATGACGGGCGATTTTTTGTTCGTGAACAAGTTCAAGTACGGTCCGTCTACTCCGCAGATCATTCCGTTCTTCAACATCCCTCTCCCCTACTACAAGACGCCACCAATCTGGGCGCCTGAGCAGGGCGACGTGATCGTCTTCATCTTCCCTGGAAATCGCGATCAAGAACAGCCCGACAACTTTGAATATTATTTGAAGCGCTGTGTGGCAGTAGCGGGCGACGTGCTTGAAGTGAAGGGTGGCAGGGTGTTTGTCAACGGCACTGAGTTTCCACTTCCTACGCACGGACAGATGCTACCGTGGCCTGCAGACTTCCGACAGAACGTGGTCTATCCCGACGATCGTGTTCGCACATTCCCTGCTGGACGTGGATATACACGTGATGATTATGGACCGATTCGCATTCCAAAAGAAGGCGACGTTCTGCAATTGAACGAGCAAAGTTTTCAAGAGATGGGCACGTTCATCGCGCGCGAAGGTCACGAGGTAGATGCAATGAGAATGACGATCGACGGTGTGTCGGCACAGTCCTACACCGTTGAACGCGACTATGTGTTTGGTATGGGTGACAACCGCGACAATTCGCTTGACTCTCGCTTCTGGGGCTTTATCCCGAAGCAAGACGTTGTGGGTACCCCCATCATGGTGTACTGGTCTATGCCAGTGAGCGATCCCAATGATGTCAACAGAGCCCCGCTCACTCTCAAGGATCGCATCAAGGGTATTCGTTGGAGCAGACTGGGAACGTTCATCCATTGAAACGTCGGCGCTCGATCTGGTTCGTGCTTCTGATCATCGCTCTAGTTTTGGGATCCTTCCAAGCGTTGTATAACACAACGGGCTCCATGGACACTACGGTTGTTGCCGGCGAGACCATGCTCATCGAGAAGATCTCGTTTGGCATTTCAACGCAGAACCTTCCGCCAATCTTGTGCGACGCACTTCCGTATAAACGTTTCCTTACTGTTCGTCTGCCACGTCACGGAGAGACCGTCGTCTTTCGCCACACCGGTGAGCGAGACCTAGGCAGTTCGCCACCCACGCAGCTCTTTATGAAACGTTGTGTTGCAACATCGGGCGACACCGTGCAATTGCGCGGAGGCACGTTGTATGTGAACGGCATCGAAATCGCACTGCCAAGGACGGCTTCTCAGATTCCATATTCTGAAACACGCCGCGCAGAACAAGAAGAGCAAGAACAGTACAGAACATTCCCTGTGGGTCGCGCCTACACCTCTGCAGATTGGGGACCCATGCGCGTTCCCAAGTGCGGAGATACGTTGTGGTTGGACACACAAGGTTTTCATGAGTGGACAACCTTTGTGCAGCGTGAAGGGCACGATGTGAATACAGATGCATGCACCGTAGACGACGTACCTGCTGTGGCGTACGTGGTTGAGCGCGACTACATGTTCGCATTGGGTGACAATCGCTCCAACAGTGTAGACAGTAGATTCATTGGCTTCGTCCCTACCAACGATGTGATCGGCACACCGTTGATCATCCTTAAGGCAGTAGATCCCGAAACGGGATCCTTCATATGGAACAGAGTAGGCACCCTCATTCATTGAACATCCGCGATGCTCTGATCACCGCAGCGTGGGCCATTGCGCTTGCCGTGCTGCTAAAGGTATTCGTCGTTGGTGCCTTTCAGATTCCATCACACTCCATGGCCAATACGCTCTTGGCGGGTGACTATATTGTTGTGAGTAAGATCGCCTACGACTTGCCCGGCGCAGAAGTCCAGCGTGGTGATGTTATCGTTTTTACGATGAACGACCAGTCGCTTATCAAGCGTACAATCGGTCTACCCGGCGACGTCGTCACACTCTCTCCAAGCACCATCACCGTCAACGCGCACATACAACCACACCCACCACTCTGCGCCGTCACATCGCCAACCGTTGGCGTATGGAACGAACGCACCGTGAGCTTCACAGTACCACGCGCTGGTAAGTCCATAACGTGGGACAGATCCACGGCCCATCTCTATCGCTCCGCGCTCGAACGCGAAGGTCGCAAGGTTCAACTCGACGAACGCGGCCTTACCGTTGACGGCACTCTCATGACCTCTCACGTATTCAAAAGCGATGCCTTCTTTGTGATGGGCGACAACCGCGCCAACAGCTACGATTCAAGGTACTGGGGCTTCTTGCCACGAGAGAGCATTCAAGGCAAACCACTCTTCGTCTATTGGTCTTCTGCAGATCTTGGACGAATATTCTCCCTGGTGCACTAATGAGCGGCATCTACCTTCACATTCCGTTTTGCGAGAAGAAGTGTTCGTATTGCGACTTCTATTCTATCGAGTCTACACCACTCATGGAAACGTTTGTCGCCACCCTCATCAAAGAGATTGAGCTCCGTCATGTCTCTCTTCACTCCTCACTTCTCACTTCTCACTTTACCACTCTTTTTTTGGGCGGCGGCACTCCCTCCCTCCTTCTCCCTTCCCAACTCGAGCGCATCCTTACATCCATTCGAGCACACTGGAATTTTACGGCAGATGCAGAGTGGACGATGGAGTGCAATCCAGGTACGGTAACGCTCGAGAAGCTGCAAGCATATCGTGAGCTGGGCATTAACCGATTGTCGTTTGGCGTGCAATCGTTCAACGCCGCAGAACTGGCCTTTCTCGAACGTATTCACACGGCAGAAGAGGCAGAACAAGCCATGGAACTTGCGAGGGCGGCAGGGTTCACGAATGTGAATATGGATTTGATGTTTGCACTTCCGCCACAGACGATGGAATCGCTCGATAGCAATATCACGCGCATGCTTGCGCTTGAGCCAGATCATATCAGTGCCTACTCCTTGATCTACGAACATGGCACTCCACTGTATGCGCAGTTGCAGAAGGGCCTTGTTACGCCGCACGACGAAGAGCTCGATGCCGAGATGTATGCGCATGTGATGCGCCAACTCAATTCGGCCGGGTACACACAGTACGAAGTCTCGAACTTTGCGAAGCTCGGCAAGCAATGTCGACACAACCTTTTGTACTGGCATGCAGATCAGTACGTGGCCATGGGGCCAAGTGCGCATGGCTATGTAGATGATGTGCGGTACTGGAACGTACGGAGCTTGGCGGCGTGGACACAACACGTTTTGAACGGCGTTTTACCGGAAGCAAATCGAGAAACATTGGGTCGCACAGAGCGCATGTTCGAGCGGGCCTTCCTAGGACTGCGTGCAGACGGTGTCGATCTTCGTACCTATGCGCAAGACTTTGGCGTAGACATTCTCGCGGCACTCGGCAACGATGCGCGCATCTGGCTCGAAGAAGGGCTGTATACGATAGTGGACGACCGACTTGCACTTACATCAGCAGGATATCAACTTTGTGACGAGCTTACGCTGCGAACGATCAGTGCCATCGAGCGCGCAAGTGGAGAACAATGGAAGGACAACTCAGCCACGGATGCCATCGATAACGCGTGATCGTGCAGCACGATGGGCTGGATAGATGGCGGCAAGAGAAGAAAGAATGAGACCAGTGCAGGCAACCACCACAACGTCAAGCGTTTGTACGCGAAGCGGCAGAGCCGATACAAGAAACCCTGCGTTGATATCGAAGGCAATCCATGCGAAGTGTTGCTGACCGAAGCACAAACCAAGTCCCAGAGCCGTTCCTACGCCCACGCTGATCACTCCGATCAGCGCCCCTTGCAAGAGATAGATCATTCGGATCATCCCGTCTGTTGCGCCCATTGTTTTGAGGATGGCAATATCTCTGCGCTTCTCCACAACGGTAAGGGTAAGCGACACGAGAATATTGAAGACAGCAACGAGGATGATGAGCGTGAGGACGACGAAAGATCCGAGTCGTTCAAGATCCATCACGTCGTACAAACTCTTATGCAAGTCGTACCATGTCAGCACTACAACTCCCGGACCGAGTGACGTGCGCAAGGATGCAGCTACGTTTGTTGCTTGTTCGTACGAATCAAGTCGAAGATCTAAGGCCGTAGGTCCCGACAACGACGTTAGCGAGCGCACCAGCACTGCAGACGTGAACGCAACAGACCTGTCTATGTCCTTACTACTGTTGGATTGAAAGATGCCTCGAAGAATGGCTCGTCGTCCGCTGGGTTGCGATCCAGTTAACAAGGCCTGCTCTACTTGTGATGCCGACAGCAACGTAAGTGTATCGCCAAGAAAACACTCCAGCGTTTCGGCAAGTCCGGCGCCAATCACGATCGACGGAACATGATCGAAGTCGTTCGTCATCCATGTACCAACAACAACGGATTGTGCTGGTCCGGTTAGTCTGCGCGCATCCGCATCTTCCACACCACGTACCGTAAGCACAGACGTAGCACCATGCACCATCACTACCATACGTGCTTCGGTAATTGGAATGGCCGTGGCGAGGATGGGGTGTGAAGTGGGAGAGACAGACGAAGGCAGCGACATGCCTTGCGCGGCAATCACGCGCACATGCGGATCGAAGCTCACCATGAGATCACGCGCAAGATCTCGGAATCCATTGAAGATGGACATTACGCAGATTAATGCCGCAACGCCAATCACAATGCCCATAACAGAGAGCGTCGTGATGATTCCAATAAACGAGAGACGTCGCGGACGAATGTATCGGAGTGCAATATGAAGCGCGTGTTGCACGAATGCGAACCTATCGCTTCGCTCGTTTGATCTTGTCGAGAAACTCCATTTGCGCGCGCACCGGCTCTGCCGTTCCGGCGTTTACGCGCGTGTACGAGCCATCGCTCTGTAGCATCCGCGTCTTCACGTTGTCTGCCAAGTACCGCTTGAGAATTTCTTTCAACTGCTTGCGTATCGAATCTTCGTAGACGGGAAACAGCAGTTCCACGCGTCGGTCAAGATTGCGCGTCATCCAATCGGCGCTCGAGATAAAGACTTCCTCGGCGCCTCCATTGCGGAAGTAGAACAGGCGACTGTGTTCCAGGAACCGGTCGAGAATACTTCGTACCGTGATATTGTCGCTTACTCCTGCAACGCCTGGACGCAGAGCGCAGACGCCGCGTACGATCAAATCGATCTTTACGCCGGACATCGATGCGGCATAGAGTTCGCGGATGATCGTTGGATCGATCAAGGCATTCATCTTCGCCATGATGTGCCCCTTGCCACCTTGCGCCACCACTTCTGCTTCGCGTCGAATCAATGTCACGAACCGGTCACGCAAATTCACGGGAGCAATACCGAGGTGCTGCCAACCTGTGTACTTGGAATATCCCGTCAAGAAATTGAACAGATGAACAAAGTCGCGTTCGAATTCTTGTCGTGCCGTAAAAATGCCAACGTCTGTATAGATGCGCGACGTGGTGAGGTTGTAGTTGCCGGTACTCACGTGAGCATAGGTAAGAACGTTGCGTCCCTCTTTGCGAATCACGAGGCAGACCTTGCAGTGTGTTTTAAGTCCGAGCACGCCATACACAACGTGCACTCCGGCCTGCTCGAGCTCTCGCGCCCATGCAATGTTGTTCTCTTCGTCAAAGCGCGCCTTGAGTTCTACGAAGGCCGTTACGGTCTTCCCATTCATGGCCGCTTCCTTCAGTGCATCGATCACCAGTGACGAACCGCCTGCGCGGTAGAGGGTGATCTTCATCGCAAGCACTTGTGCATCGTTCGCAGCAGCACGCAGAAACTTCACAACGGAATTCGTGAAAGAGTCGAACGGATGGTGCACCATCAGATCTCCTTCTTTCAGCGTTTCGAATATCGAGACGTTGTCTTGCAAGAACTCCGGAAGGACGCGTGATGTGAAGGGCACATCCTTGAGGCGTCGCTTGTCCAGCGACATCAGAGACAAGTATTCTTGAAGATTCAGTGGGATGTCGATGTGATACACGTCGATCGGTTCGAGTTCGAGAGCACGCATCAGGAATTGCTGAAGGTAGCGAGGCATGTCTGGCCCTACCTCGATCCGCACTGGATCTGTTCCCCACCGACGTTGGCGAATACCTTCGGCAACGGCCGTGATCAGATCGTTCGCTTCGTCTTCGGCAATGTCGACGTCGGCATCGCGAGTCACACGGAACGTATGCGATTCCTTAAACGTGAAGCCCGGAAAGAGGATGCCGGCATGCGCTTGGATAATCGACTCAAGGGTCACGAAATGCTGTCCGCTCGAACGAGCCACTTTTACGAGTCGTGGCAGTGCCGACGGAAGCTGCAGCACCGCGATGCGCATTTCCTGTTGCTGCTCGGTCTGATCGTACAACACAAAGGCGATGTTCAGCGAGCGATTGATGAGTCGTGGGAATGGATGCCCAGGGTCCAACGCGAGCGGCGTGAGGACGGGCATGATATTGTCGACGAACTCCTGCTCATATTCCGCGCGTTCTTCTTGCGTGAGCTCGGAGAAGTCGTGGACATGA
>JBBRES010000025.1:0-18254 GCA_038202665.1 Kapaibacterium sp. (SeqCode)
ATTTGTGTCGGCTTCGGAACGCACCGAAGCAGCAAGACACTGCTACGAAGCCGCGCAAACTGCACGCACCAGTGTTGCCTTCCAGAGTGCGATTTCGTATTTGGAAACCGCCGCGGACTTCATCAATGGTGTCGACGTAGAGGTTTCGCTAAGCATCTCCATCAATGTTCTCTTTGCGGAATGCGAAGGCGCTCAAGGAAACGATGCCGTTGCCCTCGAACTGTTTGCGACGGCGCTGGCATTGGTTACCGATCCCATGGAACGCGGACGGATATTGCAGCAGCGCATGCAATTGCACAATGTGGCATCCAGATTCGATGATGTATTGGCGGATGGTGTAGACGCACTTCGCACTCTTGGTGTAGAGTTTCCCAAATCTGTAGGACCGGCGCGAGTGGCATGGTCGTTGGTGAAGGCCTGGTACTACCGAGATAGGCGAACCGTAACAGACGTAGAGTGGCGCCCTGTTCTTGACGACCAACGCTTGATTTTGATTAGCGCGATTCTCAACGGATTCAGTGCTGCCGCCTACTACACCAGTTCCGAATTGTTCACCTATGTGTTCATGCTTCGATCGCAGATCACACTGCGATACGGTCACGCACCATCAACCATCGATGCCTACTCGATGTACGGCGTCATCATGTCGGTGCTTGGCATTCGCAAAACAGGAGAGGCCTACGGCAAGCTTTCTGTTTCTCTGAGCGATCGGTTCTCTGACCAGGGTTCACGTGGACGTGGTTTGTTCAACTACGGTTGTATGATTGCACACTGGTCTCACTCCGCGCACGAGAGCCTTGCCTCCCTCGAAAAGGCCTCTGAAGCGGCACTCTCGGCTGGTGACCAGCTTTACGTTGCCTACTGCGAAGGTGTTGGGCTGCAGACGCGCATGTTCCTTGGCAACACGTTGCCCTCTCTCGAAGAACAGGCACGCACGTCGTTGGCACTCTTGCGCCGCGTGTATCAGCGCGTTGAAACGCTGCCGATTGCCGCCGTGATGTACTATCAAATGTTTACGCAGCTTCACAAAGGACTGGCAAGCAACGCCTCGATCGAACAAGAGTTGAACGATGCAGAGTTTTCGTCCGAGCGTTACATCGCCTCGTTAGAAGCCGTAAAGAATACAACGGGCTTAGGCGTTTGGTATGGTTCGTTGTGCATGAATGCTGTTGTGAATGGAGAATATGAGCGCGGCGTGCAGCATGCGAACCAGCAGGCGAAGTACAAGCAAGGACTCATGGGACAGTTGATTGGCATTGAAGTATGGTTCTTCAATGGCCTCGCCTACTTAGGTCATGCTATTCGTGGTACTGGTTCGCAACAATCCAGTGATGTGCGCAAAGGCAAGAAGCTCGCAAAGGACTTTGCCGGTTGGGCTGCCTCGTCACCCGAGACATTTCTTGCACGAGCGCTTGTACTCAAGGGCTTGGTGCGTCTTGCCGCCAAGGACAATCACACGGCCATGGATGTGTTGCATCATGCCGTCGACGAAGCGCGCCTTCGTGGATACATTCACGTAGAGGCGCTTGCACTCGAATGGCTGGCCGTAGCATCGAAGCGCTGCGGATATAGCGATGCCGCAGAGCACTACGAAGAGCGAAGCGCCAATGCATTTGAAGCGTGGGGCGCAGCCACCGCAGCGCGTAGACTCAGACCACGTCGTGCGGCAATGGAGCGGTCGGCAACGGTGAATGCTTCTTCGTCCACGAATGCAACGATGACCGAAGGTGCAGACGTGATCGACATTGTTGGCATTCTTCGCGCAGCGAATGCGCTCGCCAGCGAGATTCGCTTGGATGATCTCGTCCAACGCATGGTGTCGATTGTGTTGCAAATCGGTGGTGCCAATAGAGCACTGCTCACCTTCATCGATCGGAACGATGTTGCATCGGTCGAAGCCGAAGCTCGCTCGGACGATAGCGTGGATGAGCGCGGTTACTGCGTGCCTGCCGTCTTCGAAGCCGCACGCACAGGCGAAACGGTCATCGTCGATGATGCTCGCACGGATCATCGCTTTGGCATCGATCGGTACGTGAGATCATCCGGCATGCTTTCACTTCTCTCGATGCCCATCCTTCATCAAGGAAAAATGATGGGCGTGCTCTATCTCGAGAACTCTCTCTCGACGCATGCCTTCACGCCAGACCGAACACAGATTCTACACATGCTGAGCAGTCAGATTGCCGTGTCGCTCGAAAACGCGCGACTGTATCAAGAGCAACAGCAACTCTCTACATCGTTTGCACGCTTTGTGCCAACGGAGTTTTTGGAGTCACTCGAAAAGCACTCGGTCACCGATGTACGTCTTGGCGATGCGGTGCGCAAAACAATGACGGTGATGTTCGCAGACATCCGTCGGTTCACCTCGCTCTCCGAGCACATGAACGTTGACGATAACTTCCGCTTCCTAAACGACTACTTGCAACACATCGAGCCTGACGTGTATGCAAACGGTGGATTCATCGATAAGTACATCGGCGACGCCGTTATGGCTCTCTTCCCGGGGGACGCAGACTCTGCCGTGAAAGCCGCCGTTGCTATGCAACAGAGTATCGCTCGGTATAATGTGGAGCGAGGGCGGCAAGGACTGGAGCCCATTCAAGTTGGTATTGGACTTCACACCGGAGAAGTGATGTTGGGCACAGTGGGCTCTGCGCATCGCATGGATACGACGGCGATTGGCGATACCGTGAACCTTGCATCTCGCGTCGAGAATCTTACCAAGACCACGAACACTCCTGTGTTGATCACCGGCGCAACGTTTGATGCACTCGAGAATCCGTCGCAGTTCGTCACACGTCGTGTGGGCGAAGAAACTGTCCGCGGTCGTACCGAAGCCCTCACCATTTACGACGTAATCGTACCACTATGACGCATGCTATGTTGAGTATTCCGTGGCCAATTCTTGTCGGCTTTGTGATCGCACTCGTTTGTGCGGTCTTCATCGGCGGACTCCATCTCGTGCGCAAACGTGCCGTACTCGGAAGTCTGCGCGACAGCCACGACGTAGCCGGCTTTGCCTATGGTGTTGTTGGTGTGGTCTATGCTGTGTTGCTCGGCTTCATGGTGTTGAAGGCCTACGACAAATCCGTGGCTGTTCACGACGCACTCAACGACGAAGCTCGGGTGTTGCTGGATCTGGGTCATCACAGTCTGGCCTTTCCTGATAGTGTGAGTCAGAGCATGCGCATAGGTCTCATCCGATACGCCAACACGGTTATCGAACATGAGTGGCCAGAGATGGCGCATCGCGCAAAACTTGTCAACGACCGTACGTCGATCGATGCTCTTTGGCATGTCTACTTACAACAACAACCCGTCTCTCAACGCGAGTACGTGTGGTTCGATCACTCGGTCAACTTGATCGACGATCTCAGCGATGCTAGACTCCGCAGACAGGTTGCCTCGCACGAAGGTATACGTCCGATGATGTGGGGCTTGCTCATTGTTGGTGGCATGATCGTGGTGATCTTCCTTTATCTCTTCGAAGTAAAAGGCTTCTTCCGACACGCCCTTTTTGTTTCGCTGATTGCGGGATCCATTACGTTTGTGTTGCTCGTGGTGTTGGCCTTCGACCATCCGTTTACAGGTCCGAGTGGCATCGAACCCACGATGCTTGAAGACGTCGTACGGCATTTGTCAGACCTGCCCTAGCCCACACGGACTAGTTCATCGCATTGTTCGTCATTCCCCGCCATGAACATCAACAAGCTTACCCTGAAGGCCCAAGAGGCCGTGCAAAAAGCACAAGAGATTGCCGCTGGATATCAGAACCAGGCACTTGAGCCCATTCACCTCCTTGCCGCCTTAATTCAAGACTCGCAGGGCATCGTTCCGCCCTTGTTGCAGAAGACGGGCGCGTCGATGAATTTTTTGAAGCTCAAAGTGAATGAGCTGATGGAGCGCCTTCCGAAAGTGCAAGGCGTGACGGGCACGCATCTTTCGTCAGACCTGAATGCGGTAATGCAAACGGCATTCAAAGAAGCGCAAGACATGAAGGACGAGTACGTGAGCACGGAGCACGTGTTGATGGCATTGGCTGCATCGCGTACACCGGGTGGACAGTTATTGAAGGATCAGGGGGCAACGCGCGACGCAATTGTGAAAGTGTTGGCGGAGATTCGGGGAGATCGGAAAGTCACCGATCAAAACCCGGAAGACAAATATCAATCATTGCAGAAGTACGCGCGCAACCTCAACGAAGAAGCGCGCAAAGGAAAGATTGATCCGGTGATAGGTCGTGAAGACGAGATTCGGCGCGTCCTTCAGGTGCTCTCGCGTCGAACCAAAAACAATCCCGTCCTCATTGGCGAGCCCGGCGTTGGGAAGACGGCCATCGTCGAAGGTTTGGCGCAACGCATCGTTACGGGCGACGTGCCGGAGTCACTCAAGTCGAAAACGATCTACTCCCTAGACATGGGCGCACTGATTGCAGGGACGAGTTTTCGAGGTCAGTTCGAAGAACGCCTCAAGGCCGTCGTACAAGAAGTAACCGATAGCGATGGCGAGTTCATCTTGTTCATTGACGAGTTGCATACGCTTGTTGGTGCGGGTGCAACGGGCGGCGCCATGGATGCTGCCAACATTCTCAAGCCTGCCCTTGCGCGCGGAGATTTGCGCGCTATCGGCGCCACCACACTTGATGAGTACCAGAAGTATCTCGAGAAGGATGCCGCACTCGAGCGGCGTTTTCAGAAAGTCAACGTCGACGAACCAAGCGTCGACGATACGATTTCAATCCTGCGCGGACTCAAAGAACGCTACGAAGTTCATCACGGCGTACGCATCACCGATGCCGCCATCGTTGCCGCCGCGCAACTCAGCAATCGGTATATTACCAACAGATTCTTGCCGGATAAAGCCATCGATCTTGTAGACGAGGCCGCGTCGAAACTCCGCATCGAGATAGACTCGATGCCCGAAGAAGTGGACGCGCTTGAACGCAGAATCCGTCAGCTCGAGATCGAGCGACAAGCTTTGCTCCGAGAGTTAGGTGAATCATCATCCGCATGACCGCATTTGCATCCATTCCTCGAACCCGTCGTGAGCGTTTGCGCATGGCGGGTTTCTTGTTTGTACTCGTCTGCGGATTTGCATGCACGTACGTTGTGATGGAGCCGTATCCGTCGCCCATCCTTCCTGGCTTCGCACGTGTGCCGGATGAACAAGACACCGTGAACATGGAAGAGCCGCGCATCGTGATTGTGCAAGACGATCACGTTGGCGCAACCATCACTGCACAAGAACTCTTTGCAACCACGCGCAATGTGAATGCCATCGAGCTTTTGCGCACCACGTTCTATCATGAGCAAGAATCTCCCGTGATCGCCCGAGCAGAAGGCACCGGGCTGTACCATGCGCTTAAAGCATTCCGTCGCATTACCCGCGATTGGTTGGCGAGTGCTGTGCCGTCGGTTGCACGTTCACTGCGTCGCAACGGCTCTGTTCCTGCTTCTACACGGCAGTGGCTCTTTGCGCGCATTGCAACACTACGTCCGGCGCTTCATGCACGCACCGTTCGCATCGAATGGTACGAAACGGATGCCACCGTTCCGTTCGATGTTGTAGAGGTGACGGCACCATGAGCACGTTTCGCATCCTCCTTGCCGCCTTCATACTCGCCTTTGCCGTTCCCGATGTTCGATGGGTATCGACGTTGCCCGATGGAATGTTCACGCCGCCGCTGGGTCCGATGATGTTGTTCGCGGGTGTTCCGTCGCTTGCGTGGACGACGATGCTCCTGTGGGCCACGTATGCGTGCGCTGTGTGGTTTTTGTGGGGGAAGGGCGAGCGTTGGTCGGGTCTGGCCCTCTCGGCGCTCCTTGCCCTTGGCTTTGGACTCGAAAGCTCGTTTGGCAAAATCAATCACACCACTCCCTTTATGATCTTGCCCGCTGTGGTTGGGTGGCATGGAGCGTGGCGGCGGTTACCGGTGTACTACCTGGTGATGTTTGCGTTTCAATTCTTCACGGCCGCTGTTCCGAAGATCGTGGGTGGGTGGCTGCAACCGCAAACGCATGCGGCCTATGGCTATGCTGTCGAGACGTTGGCGATACAAGGATCACCGGCCCTGCTTACGTCGTGGGTGGTGAGCTACGTTCCGGGTTGGATGTGGGAGTTTGCGGATGTGATCACTGTTGCGTTTGAATCGCTCTTCATCGTTGCCATGTGGCGTCCGCGCTCCCTTGCCACCATCTGCGCAGTGGCTTTATGTTTTCACATTGGAGTTTGGTACACGCTGCACATTCCGGCAACTGGCTACATCGCGTGCTATGCCTACATCTGGATTGCTTTTTATGCACCTACGACGTTGCCTAGCATTACGTCGAAGCGCGTGATGTATCTCGCGGTTGTTGCTGCACTCTATGCTGGCGTCCGCGCCTTTCTCTCTCCCACTGGCGTGCTCGAAACTATCGGCATTCCGTTTACAGAAGAGATCGAGAACTCTGTGATTATCACGGTTGGAGGCGGGACGTTGATGTGGTTGTTTGGGTGGGTAGTCCGAAATAGAAAGTTCGAAGGAGAAAGCAACTGAGATCCCATGTGACGCTGCTGCTACATGTTACTTCGTGATCGCTTCTCTCTTGAACGTGGGAACGTACATAACTCCTTCATGAACTATTACTGTACACTCCATACGTTCTCTGGGTGCTAACAACAAGATCACGTACATTCCGTTTGCCAATTGCGAGATTCTCTCGTGCAATTGTGGGAACTCAGAAGTAGCCGACTCAACTACATGCGCTCCGAGAATCGAAGACACTCGCATAGTGACGTCTTGATGTTCTGTAAAAAAATCTCTTGCCGACATGATGAACGATTCCTTCTCCGGCGGATCGAACCCGTGTGATGCCGATGTTACTAACGGAAGCGAGATGGATGCGAGCATGTATCGGTAGCCCGCTATGTATAACACTTTCCCTTCGAACGCGGTTGCCCACAATGAACCATTGAAATATGTAGATGCTTGTGGCATGACAGACCACGTTCTGCATCGATCCAAACTATACGCTCGACCGCCGGAGAACAGTTCGCACACTACAGCATCACCATGATCATACAGTGTCATTTGATCAGAACCACTGAATGGCACCCGTCTTTTGCCATCAAGGATGTACATCGTATCGCACTGCCACACGTCCCCTATGTATCTACAACGAAGTTGTCCCCCTTTTGGCATTTCCGGAGATTGTATGGTTGGCATGATGATGACAACTGTATCATTGTCTGCAAACAACGCGGGCCTATTGTATGACCGATCTGGGATCGTTGCAATAGAATCCATTGTATGTGTGGACCCATTGATTATCAACATGTGGATAGATCGGTACAGCAATGTTGACTGTTGGTAATAGTCAACTTCAACGAGCGCGGAGTTGTCGTCATACTTAACTGCCTGTACCACTATCGGACGTGCAAACTTATCCGATCGCAATTGCATCATCTCCCACCGTGCAGCACGTTCGATATAGACGTAACCGACATTGCCGGCATATCCAACGCGTCCATCCTTCAGAATGATCTGAGTAGCCGTAGCGCTTGCTGCGCTGAGTGAGTCAATTCGGCTGAAGTCCCACGATCTTCCATTGTCGTCACTTATGGCTAGTCGAAGTGAATCTCCACACATCAGTAGTTGTTTGCCTTTGCGCTGCAGCCCCATATACTTCCCTGAAATGACCGATATCGTATCCAAGATCATTGCGTCTTGCGACTTCGTCCATTGTACCACAAACGTTCGAGTAAATGGGTACCGATTGTCGTCGCTATTCTGAGGTATAGCGTACGAGGTTGTTATGAACTGTTGTCGATCTGCGTCGACTACGATTCCAGAAATCGCATCTACGAACGTGTGCCATGTGCTGTCCGGAATGTTAGAAGTATTTGGCAGAAGTTGATACATAGAACTTGATTGGCCCTTCTTCCATGTACTCCCGCGATTTGAGGACCTATAGGTCACAATTGGGCTACCGAGGCTTGCAACTAACGCTGTTAGCACTGTGTCGTGGTACATGACAAGCGGACAATATTCAGTGCTGAATGATTCAAAAGTGGAATCGGAATCAAAGAATGGATAGTGTCTCCAAGTCATGCCTGAATCTGTACTGCTGTAGATGCCAGTTGCCGAACGTGAACGGTCAGGATAGAATCCCGTAACAATCAGCTCATTTGCAGGCCCCACGCAAAAAGACAACGTTCTATCATTACGCCCACGAAAATCCGGCATTGGGGTTGAAAGTGACGGAGCGAACAGCTGCGAAACCAAAGATCGATGCGTCACGGGATCATACCGTATGACTCGGCCGGAATCAGCGCCGAAGACGTAGTATCCTCCATAAACACGAACCGCCGAGTAGACTGCGGGACTCTCATGTTGAGAAAGATCTTGCCACTTGCCGTCAGACACACTCCATTCATACAAACCCTGGTAGCCGCCTACGGCGACCAGGGTTGAATCATCTGAATAGATATCGAGAATCGACGAAGGCATTTCCGCTTCGCGAGTCCACTGCGTGGAACTAAGATCAGTGCACTTCCAAATGCCACCCTGTTCCGTACCTACATAGAATGCAGCGCCTTTCCTCGCAATAGACCTGCACACCTCATTTGCTGGGATCTTGGCGCTCCTCCATTCATCCGTTCCAACGCGCCACCATACAGCTCCTTTTTCACCGACGACCACAATTGAGTCGTGCTCCATCCAGGCATCAAAAAGGAAAGTCTGTTCGGGTAGGCAGTGCCAAGTGAACTCACGGTCTGTTTGACCAATCACTCCCATCCGACCTAAGTCTCCGACTACAACAACCCTGCCATCGCGCGAAGCCACAGCATTGGAAACGAATGAGACACCTCGCGAACATTCAACGAAGTACCGCATATCGTCGACCTGGCAAACTCCTATGCTTACCATGAAGAAGAGGAAAATGGCCGCGGTACAAGGCTGTCTCATTATGAGCCTTCACAGAACTTGTATGTACAAGGTCCAAAGTACGGACAGGTTCCGTGCGAATCCCATCCACTAACTGACCATTGTATCTGTTGATTTTCATCAACACAAAATGTCATTGACCGAAAGCAGCAAACATCTATGTTGCAATTGACCAGTGCCGTAGATGTAGGTACACCACCTGTCGATGAGAACAAGTTCGCGTAGTAACTCCAACTCAGTGCCGGATTGTAGTCTACGCTACTCTGACTCCCATTTGGAAATGTGTACTCAATAACCGGTCGCATACACGACCCCCACTTTGAAGTGAATACCTTCTGGGTTCCCGGGCAATATGGCAAACTTCCATTATGACTCATCACCCACAATGAAACCGAATGCAAAAGAACTGCTTTCGAAAGTTGATCGTGGAAGGCGTGCGAGTAAATGAAGCTGTTGATCTGAGATGGCGTCGCACAATTCGCTGGATTCGTTAGCAAATACCCAATGGTGAAATCCAGCACTTCGACTTGCAAACACCGCTTTTTATAGTACACTTTTACATACAGGCTACACGGCGGTGTGGATGACATCTCAATCCAAACATTCACTGTGCCAGAAGACCAGCCCTCAGTGCAGTAGAGATCATCTGGCCAAGAGCAATCCACTTGCGCTGACAGATCAAGACGGGATGCAAGAAGCATCAATACGGCAATACAAGAGAACTTGAGAATCCTCATTTGAAACCCCACTCATGAAATGAATAGACACACTATCGCACAAATACTTACTACGAAGTAAGTTCACCCTATTGAGTATACATATACACCAGGTTTCAGACAAACCTGGTATTGAATAATTCTTGATTCCAACAGTGGATCCTGTATTCTCGAATCTGTATACTTCTTCCAAACTCCGCACCACCGATACAGGCGCAGGAAATCGAGTTGGTCATGCAGTTGAGCAACCGGTACAAGGAGCGCTCCCTTGCCACCATCTGCGCAGTGGCTTTATGTTTTCACATTGGAGTTTGGTACACGCTGCACATTCCGGCAACCGGCTACATCGCGTGTTATGCCTACATCTGGATTGCCTTTTATACACCTGCGACGTTGCCTAGCATTACGTCGAAGCGCGTAATGTATCTCGTGGTTGTTGCTGCACTCTATGCTGGCGTACGCGCCTATCTCTCTCCCACTGGCGTGCTCGAAACTATGACAAGTGAAACGTGACACCCTGCCGGGAGGCTGCCGGGAGGCTGCCGGGAGGCTGCCGGGAGGCTGCCGGGAGGCTGCCGGGAAGGAATTAGCGGTATTGGCGGAGGTACTCGAGGCGATCTTGGAGTTGAGCCACAGGTACGAGGAGCTTCTCTTTGCCGAAGATGCCTTCTTCTTGCGACGAGAAGACGAGTTCGTAGTCCTTGCTCATCACGATGGCTTCTTCCGGACATACCTCTTCGCAAAAGCCGCAGTAGATGCAGCGAAGCATGTTGATTTCGAAGAGTTCCGGATAGCGTTCTTTTTCTTGGGTGGTTTCGGCGGCGCGGACTTCGATGGCGAGAGCCGGACATACACGCGAACACAGTCCGCATGCCACACAGCGTTCTCCGTCTTCCTCCATCACCAACACCGGACGTCCGCGATACGATCCTTCCGGCTCCCAACGCTCTTCGGGATACTGCCGTGTGAAGGTTGGCTTGAACATTTGCTTGAACGTTAACCCATACCGCGAGCGATCTCTGGAAGATAGATCCGCTCCCAGAAGGTGAGTCGCTGCATTTCATTCGTCGGTGCTTTCTGAGCAGACATAGCGTTCGTTCTGTAGTGCTTAGTGTTTGAAAAGAAGGATGCCAATGCCAGTAAGCGCAATGTTCACCATGGCAATCGGTAACAAGATCTTCCAGCCAAGATTCATGAGCTGATCGTAGCGGAAACGCGGGAGTGACCAACGAATCCAGATAACGACGAAGACAAGTGCAAACGACTTTGTCAAGAAGGATCCAACTTGCATGAGCGCCAACTCGATTGATCCCGGCTGCAGCCCAAGAAGTTTCGGAAGGAACGGCACGTCCCATCCACCAAGGAAGAGCGCCGTCATCAAGCAGCTCGCCGAGAGGATGTTCGCATACTCCGCCAAATACAACGTCCCAAACTTCATGCCCGAATACTCGGTGTGATATCCACCCACAAGTTCCGGCTCTGCTTCTGGAAGATCGAATGGTGCGCGGTTCAATTCCGCCAACGAACTAATAAAGAAGAGCAAGAATCCCACCGGCTGATAGAAGAGATTCCATTGCAGATCTGTTTGCGAACGAATGATTTCGCTGATGTTGAGGGAGCTCGACAGCATCACCACACCAACAACAGAGAGACCCATCGACAGTTCGTAGGAAATCATCTGTGCCGCAGAGCGGAGTCCGCCAAGCAGCGAATATTTACTGTTGGACGACCAACCTGCAAGCGTGATGCCATACACCGCCACCGACGTCATGGCCAGAATCACGAGCAAGGCGATGTTCATGTTCGGTGCCATACCAAGTTGAATGGTATGTCCACCAATAATCACATAGTCGCCAAACGGAATCACCGCATACAGCGTAATCGCAACTCCAATGGCAATGATTGGCGCCATCGCATGAAACTGATAGTGCGCTGCGGCGGGCACAACGTCCTCTTTCAAGTTCAACTTGATCACATCGGCGAAGGATTGGAAGAGTCCCCACGGACCCACCCTATTCGGTCCCACACGATTCTGCATCCATGCGGCAATCTTCCGCTCGGCAAGTACCATGTATGCCGCCGACACGAGCATGGCATTCACAAGAATGCCACCCTTTGCCACCCAGATCAGAAGCTTTGTCCATTCCATAGTCATAGCATCCACACGATCAATTTGGTTTCAAAACATGCGACTCATAGATCACACCAACCGGCTCGGGTGTAGCGGCCTTGCCAAGAACAAGTCCCTGGTATTGATCGAGCAATTCATACGTCATGCCGTGGAACGCAGTAACGTGCGTTGCAATGTCCGTGAACACCGCGTCCGGCGTTGCATACGTCCACTGCGCACCCATGGCATTGGCCACCTGTTGCACAATGCGCCATCCACTGCGAGAGTTCCGACGTTCGCCATGGGTCCAGCGATCGTTTGGCGCGCCAAACTTATCCCACCTGCTCATCTTCATCCCCATGATGCGCTCATTGTCCTTCGTGACCAAGGCGGCCTCGAAGCGCTGCACCCGATGCATTGTATTCGTAAAGGTTCCTTCGGATTCGGCAAAGGAGGAAAGGGGCAAGACCACATGTGCCATGTGCGACGTGGCGGAAACGTTCGACCCAATCACGATGAGTGCGTCGAGCGATGCCGCAGCTTCTGCGAGTTGCGTCGAGAGCGTAGCAACGTCGTCGGCCATGACAACAAGAGCCTTGATTGCGCCAGAAGAAATCTTCGTCGCAAGCTGATCAGCAGATGCGCCACCTGATGCAGGCTGAATGCCAACGCTGTGCGCTCCAATACTGTTTGCGGCAACGTCATTCACCTTCAACATTGTATCGCCAAACGACGGATCGTTGTGCTTGATGAAATCGAGGTGTGGCGTCTTTAACACCGACGTCGCAAACTTGGCGAGTGCATAGTTGTCTTCGTTCGAAGCATGTGCAGATCCAAGCACAGCTACTTCGTGCGCCTTCACACCTTGCAAGAGCGTTGCCGCCTCGCGCAGTGCTTCGTCCCACGTGGCCGTAGCAAGTGCGCCGCCGCGCCGAACCATGGGCTCTGCGATGCGGTCGTTCTCAATCAAGGCCTTTGGTGCAAGTCTGCCGTGATCACACATCCAATACGTGTTCACATGCATGTTCGTGCGCGGCTCGATGCGAAGGAGTTCGTTGTTCATGACGCCAAGCTTGACGTTGCAGCCGCGTGCGCAGCCGTTGCAGATGGAATCCGAGAACGACATTTCCCATACGCGTGCTTTGAAGCGGAAGTCGATGCTGGTGAGAGCACCAACCGGACAGATATCGATCACGTTCATGGAGTACGGTGAGTCGAACTGCGTGTTGTCGAACGTTTCGATGGTGACATGGTCTCCGCGACGTACGAACGTGAGCACCGGTTGCTTTGCAACCTCGTCGGCAAAGCGAATGCAACGCGAACACGAGATGCATCGTTCGCCGTCAAAGAGTACCTGCGGTCCGAGTGGAACGCGCTTGTCTTTGTGCGTTTTCTGTTCGTCGAATCGGCTCTTGCCGGCGGAATGCGTGAAGGCATATTCTTGGAGCTTGCACTGACCCGCCTCGTCGCAGATCGGACAGTCGAGCGGGTGGTTGATGAGCAAGAATTCCATGATGGTCTCTTGCGTCTCTTCCGTTTTCTTGCCCACCGTGTCTACGATCATGCCGTCGGCCACAGGCGTGGCGCAGGCGATCTGCATTTTGGGGATCCAGTTTACAACGGGTGCGCCCGCGGGGTCGTACATCAAGGATCCGTCTGTGTCCTTTTTGTGCGAGCCTACTTGCACGAGGCACATCCGACAGTTGCCGGCTACGGTCAGTGCCGGATGCCAACAAAAGTGCGGGATCGTGATACCGTTGTCGAGTGCGGCCTCGATGATGGTTTTTCCCGGCGCCGCTTCGATGTATTGTCCGTCGATGATAATCTGTGGCATTGGTCGTCCTGTTGTTCTCCAGTCGCGAAGTTACAAAATCTGACCCCATTGCTTCGTATTGTTGCGCCATGAAGTCTCTCCTCCTTGCCGCCTTCCTACTCCTACCCTCGACTTTTTCATGGGCCGGTTCCGGACAGTTCGTGCACTTCTCGCTGTCGGGCGTTGCGCCGGGTGGACCTGTTGCCCGAAGTCTCGGTGCTGATAAAAAGCTGAACCTCGGGTTTTCGCTGGCCTACTTGAGCGAGACCACGAAGAACCTCGCAATTGGTGCAGGCGCTTCGTATTCGCGTACGGGGTTGGGGATGACCGACTCTAACGATTTTTCGGCCTTTGCCATGGATGTGTATCAACTGGAGCTGAAGGCTCGCTGGCGTTTCATCAAGCATGACTTCTCGCCGTTTCTTGGCGTGGATGCTGGTGCGAGTTTCATGTCGATTAACACCGAGATCGGTGGCGTAAATCAGAAAGTTGATGGACTTGGCGAAGTACGTCCCATGCTGGCCCTGCGAGCAGGCGTACTCATCCCCGTGAGCGAGCAAGTGGATCTTGATGTGCACGGTCGGTTTTCGTGGACATTTATCGACCAAGGCTATAGCACATCGGCCATCCACATTGGGATGGTGTATGAACTTCCGGAGCGTTGATTTTTAGAGCGTGCTAATGCTGCTCTGCTGTCCGCCAATCGCATCGTTAGCATGGATCTGCGGTTCGATAAGTGCCTCTGCCTGACGCCAGATGTGCTGACATGGAAAACGGTTCTCGTAGAGTGCTCTGCCAATAACCACGCTATCTACACCAAGCGGAATGAACTGCTCCAGTTCCCATAACTGCTGCGGCGTTGCAATCCCACCGGCTGTTGTGATGCGAATCTTGCTCACGGCGGCAACGCGGCGGATAGTGTCGGCGTCCTGCCCCGTAAGCCCACCCTCCCATTTCTTCTCCGTGTAGATAAGTCTACGTCCGCCCAGTTCATACACATGGCGAATGTATTCTTCATCGGTGATCATGCCGATCTCCGCACCAAAGTCTACATCACCATCCTCTGCACGAATCCCAAAAATCACGCGGCTCGGTGTAAAGTCTTCGATCAACTCTTGTACGCCTTCTGGATCGGAAATAGCGAGTCCATGGATGGCCACACGATACACGCCGGCTTCGAGCAAACTCCGATAGATATCAACGTTGCGTTGTAGTGACACCAATTGAATTGGAATGTCGACGGCGCGTTGCATGGCCATGACGGTTTGCAACGTCGACACGTGATCATGTCCGTTTATGCTATCCAAATCTGTCACATGCACGCACTTCGCATTCTCCCGTCGCCACAGCTTTACAAGGTCTATCGGATGCGCCGAAAAATCTCGATACAACTCTTCCGTACCGGGTTCTCCGAGAATACATCGGGCGCAGTGGCCTTGTGTGAGATCGATGGCGGGAATAACGAGAAGCATACTTACCCTACGTGACGGAGTGCGGAGCGGATCAACGTCTCAGACGATGATGCCGCTGATGGATCGGCGGCGAGAACGGCCTTGATGGCCTTTTCTGCGGCCACTCGCGAGAAGCCGAGCGACTGCAGTGCAGCCATGGCCTCTTCGAAATGTTGGGAAGGCGGCAATGCAGATCCGGGCTCACTATCTGGTACTAAGCCCACCACCTTATCGCGCAATTCAATCACCAAACGTTCTGCTGTTTTCTTGCCGATGCCCGGAAGTCGTTGAAGCGCGATGAGATCGTTGCGCAGAATGGCATTACGGAATTCTGCAAGGGGCGAGGCGGAAAGGATACCAAGTGCAGTGCGACCTCCAATGCCAGAAATATTCGTGATCACACGGAATGCGTCACGTTCTGCACCTGTGAGGAACCCAAAGAGTTGCATGGCATCTTCACGCACAGCAAGGATCGTCAGCACGGTTGCTCGTTCTCCGATGGCGGGCAGTCGCTCTGCCGTAGAAAGCGGCACGCTCACGGCATAGCCTACGCCGCCACAGTCGATGACGATGTCTGTGCCTGACTTGAATGCGAGGATGCCGGTGAGTTGAGCAATCATAGAACTACAAAACTACGACCAACGGTCACACAATGAACAGAAGAACTGTTGGCACATACTGGGAAGAACACGCCATCACGGTGTTGAAGCGCATTGGCTACACGGTGATCGAGCGGAATTTTCATTTCTCAAAACATGGCGAGATCGATATCATCATGCGCGACGGAGAAACCATCGTTTTTGTCGAGGTGAAGTCGCGCACATCCGCTGCCAACGGTTTTCCCGAAGAGGCTGTCACGCGGTCCAAACAACGCACCATCCGTCGTGTGGCCGAGGCGTGGTGCGCGCTACGGGATGTAGTCGATGTAGAATGTCGGTTCGATGTGATGGCCATCGAAAGCGATGGCGCCGCGGTACGTGCACGCCACTACATCGACTGCTTCTGATTATCTTCGCTGCCATGTGGCAGTACATTCTGAAGCGCATTCTGCTCTTCATCCCAACGCTTTTTGTGATCACGTTGATCTCGTTCGGCATAAGCCGACTTGCTCCGGGCGATCCCGTGTCGGCCAAGGTCGGTCAAGGGAGCGAAGGCGGCATGTCGGGTCGCTCCACCCTCAACGAAAAAACCGTCGAGCTCATTCGCAAGCAATGGCACCTCGACAAGCCGGTGTGGCAACAGTACACGATCTGGACAAGCGGTCTGCTTGGATTCGACGAACACGGCACGTTCACGGGCAAGCCAGACTTCGGGAATTCGTTTCTTGACAATCGTCCCGTCTTCGACAAAATGATAGAACGCGTGCCCGTGACGCTGACGATGAGTTTGTTGGCCATCATCATGGCCTATGCCGTGGCCATTCCGATGGGCGTGTATTCGGCAACGCATCAAGGGACTCTTGCCGACCGCCTTTCCACCTTCCTCCTCTTTGCATTGTACTCCTTACCGGTGTTTTGGATTGGAACGCTGGCGGTGACGTTTTTGGCAAATCCGGAGTACCTCTCGTGGTTTCCGACGGGCGGACTTCGATCGCCGGCCTTCAACGGGAATTGGTCTGTTTGGAAACGGTTCTTGGACTACGGCGCACACCTTGCGCTTCCGATGATGGTGTATGTGTATGCCGACTTTGCGTTTATCTCGCGACAAATGCGATCGTCGATGCTCGAAGTGGTGCGCATGGACTTTGTCCGCACAGCACGCGCAAAAGGTCTGGCCGAGCGCGCCGTGATCTGGCGACATGCATTCCGCAACGCACTGATTCCGCTCATCACCATCATCTCTTCGCTTGTGCCGAGTCTGATTGGCGGATCGGTCATCATAGAATCCATCTTCAGTATTCCGGGCATGGGTGAACTGTCGTACAAGGCCCTCGTGGCTCGCGACTATCCGATGATCATGGCGGTGTTCACCGTATCGGCCGTGCTCACGCTTGTTGGAATGTTGTTGGGCGACATGCTCTACAGTCTAGCCGATCCACGCGTTTCGTATTCGAAGAAGCAGTCATGAGTACACAAGAGAACGCATCGAATCACGAAGGCGAATCCTATTCACAATTCGTCCGGCGCCAATTCAAGAAGAACGCGTTTGGTATGATCTCTGTGTATGTGGTGCTTGTGATTTTTGGCATCGCCGTCTTTGCCGATGTGATTGCCAACGACAAGCCCATCATTGCCAGCTATAAAGGATCGACAATTGCACCCGTCTTCAAAGAGTATGCCGTAAGCATGGGTCTTGCACGGTGGGATGCAGAGTTCGTAACGGCTGATTGGAGAACGTTGCCGTACGAATGGTCGGTCTTCCCACCCATCCCCTACTCACCCTCCACCACCGACAAGCTACTTGCCTCGCTCAAGGACCGCGCTCCGTCGCGCGCGCACTGGCTAGGCACGGACGACATAGGTCGCGATGTGGCGGCAGGGCTCGTGCATGGTTCGCGCTACGCACTCTCCATAGGTTTTGTGGCCATGGGCATCGCTCTCGCCATTGGCATTGTGCTTGGAGCCATCAGTGGATTTTTTGGTGGTGTGATCGACATTGCGATCTCACGTCTCATCGAGATCATGATCACGTTCCCGCGATTCTTCCTCATCATCACCATCGTGGCCATGGTAGAGGTGGGCTCGCTGTGGCTCATCATGATGCTGATAGGGCTGACGGGATGGACCAACATCGCGCGCTTCATGCGTGGCGAAGTGCTGCGTGTGCGCACGCTCGACTACGTGAGTGCGGCAACGGCGCTCGGCTACTCCACACGTCGCATCATCTTCCGTCACGTCATGCCCAACGCCATCGCCCCCGTCCTCATCTATGCGGCCTTTGGTATTGTGAGCGCTATTCTGTTTGAAAGTGCACTCTCCTTCCTTGGCTTCGGCGTCCCCCCCACAGTTGTCACCTGGGGCTCCGTCCTCTTCCGCGCCCGCGCCAGCACCTATTCGTGGTGGCTCGCCGTCTTCCCCGGCCTCATGATCTTCATTACCGTGAGCGCCTTCAACCTCATCGGCGACGCCCTTCGCGATGCGACAGACCCGCGATTGCGGGCGTAGGCCGCTGAGGAAAGTGAGAAGTGAGAAGTGACAAGTGAGAAGTCAAGTGAGAAGTGAGAAGTGACAAGTCTCTGCCGGGAGGCTGCCGGGAGGCTGCCGGGAGGCTGCCGGGAAGGATGTCACGTTTGACTTGT
>JBBRES010000026.1:0-18206 GCA_038202665.1 Kapaibacterium sp. (SeqCode)
ACTGTGGTTCTGCATTGTAGGTAGGGATGCCATCGATGATGGTGGGAATGCCAATGTCGGGTTGGGCGCACAGGGGTACCGTACTTACGCGCAGCGACTCAACAATTCCCAGCATTCGTTGCGGTCCAACCGTTCCATTACTCCCCAACACCGTTACACCATGCGCCGTGATGCGCGTTGCTACGTCGCTCGGATACGAACCGGCAAGAACGCTGCCATCTTCAGGGAACGACTTCAAGGCGATCAGTGGTACGTCGGTGCTTAGTGAACGCACGGCATGAATGGCAATGTCCAGTTCATCCAGATCGATGAACGACTTCAGCATGATCAAGTCTGCGCCCGACGCGAGCAAGGCGCCAATCTGTTCTGAAAAGCATTGATGAAGGTCGGAAGGTTCGAGGGGTCCGAGTGGACGCATGAACCGCCCTGTGGGACCCACCACGCCAGCAACAGTTGCCTTGCCTTGTGCAGATGTGCGCGCAAGCCACACTCCTTTGCGATTCAATTCTTGAACGCGTGCAGAAAGCATAGAGGATTCGAGAGCATACCGATTCGAATGTTGCGTGTTGCTTTGCAACAACGTCGCACCTGCGTCGAGGAAGTCTGCGTAGATGCGCTCCACCACAATCGGATGAGCGAGGTTATATCGGTCGCAGGGACGTTCGGAATAGCCACGACGTGTGAGTTCGATCGACATCGAACCATCGGTGACGATTGGTTCTCGTCCAAGATGCTGCGAGAACAATGTATAGCCGGCTGAAGGAACAGAAGTCATGCGCGTCGTTGCTCCATCCATCCGTCAACGGTAACAACCGACGTGGGGAAGAGCACCATAAAAGCGCACATGGCAAGCAGTCCAGTATTCTTTAACACCTTGATCCAGCTTACGTCCTCGCCGCCCTTCGCCCCAAAACAACCACAGTCTATCTTCAATCCTTGCATCACGGCCCACGCAACGGCAATCGTGAACATCAACGTCATTACGCCACAGAGTGCGGCATTCGTACGCACCTTATAGCCAACGATCAGCATCAGACCGCAGAGCAGTTCGAGCCACGGGAGAACAAGTGCAAACGCATTCACGAGTGACGATGGCATCAACTGGTAGTTGCTGATGGACGTTGCGAAGACCAACGGATTGATAATCTTCTCGACGGCCGCAAAGGCAAAGTATCCGCCGATGAAAAGTCGAAAAAGGAGTGTGATGTATGGCATGCACGAAAATTACGCGTTTCGGAACGGACTCTCGCTATATTCGCCGCATCAGGCATGGGGTGCCTGCATTGTTGGTTTCATCACTCTTGGAGTTTTCCATGGATGATTCATCTGGGGTTCTGGCATTGTTAGCCGGAATGGCTGTCTTCGCGGCGTTTTTCCTTGTTCTTTTGGTCTTTTGTTCTTTTTGTCTTGGGCGACTCTTCGAGCGAGCCGGCAAGCCAATGTGGGCGGGGTTTGTGCCGATTTATAATCTGATGATTTGGGCAGAGATCACGGGCCGACCAAATTGGTGGATAGCCATGTGGCTCGGTGCAGTGGTGATTATGTTCATACCGTACATCGGTGGCTTCGCGCTAATTGCCATGATGATAATTTCGAGTATTGATCTTGCAAAGAGCTTTGGCAAGGACGTGACGTTTGGTGTGCTTATGGGCATCTTCTTCCCAATCTTGATAGCGGTGTTGGCCTTTGGAGACAATTCCTATTCGGGTCCTTCCGTCACAGAACAACCGTCGATCTAGATTGTATTCTCGAGGTATCCGACAAACAACAACGGCAACCCACTAGGGTTGCCGTTGCTATAAAGAGTTGGCGTTGCGTTACAACACGATTGCATTCGAGATCCAACTGTAGATCACCATTGCAATGACGATGCTTGAGAGGACAATGCCAATGCGTGCGAGGAGTGTGCCGCCGCGGACGTCACGTCGTGTGCGTGGATCTTCAATAGGAGCAACGGCCGTGGTCTGTTTGGCAAGGCGTAGTGCATAGAGTCCGCATGCCAAACCCGGTAGTCCCCAGACGATGCTGAAGACCACAGATCCATAACCAAGCCACACGATTTTTGTAGATGCCTTCATGCGTTACTTATTCGTTGCAAGCGCGCGCTCGATCTGCAATGCAAGGTCTGCATGATGCGCCTTGGTAGACTCGTCTCCGGACGCCTTCTTCAAACGAGCAAGAATCGTTACAAGCATGGATCTTCCGGCGGCTCGAACATCGGTGTTGTAGACGTTGGGTCCGCGGAAGAATACCGCAAACGGATCTCCACCCGGAGTTGAAACAGGTTCGGCAGTCTTATCGATGAGTGTCTGCACAAACGCACGCTGCAATGCTCTCGCATAATAGTCGGGAGCTGCCTTGCCGCCTTGCCCAAAGATGGCCTTGTCGACGTCGACAAAAAGTTCGCCAACGCTGTAGGCATTCAAGCTGTACTGTGCTTGCTGTGCGATGAGGCGTACGAGCTTGTCGTTTGACATCAGATTGCGCATCATGGACATTTGCATGCTGGAGATGCGCTCTACATAGCCCGTTGGCGAGAGGACGCCAATGATGCGTGGTTCAAGCAAGTAGGTTGGCGTCACGAAGACGTTTTTAGCAATGAAGTCGACGGCAGCTTTTTGTCGGTCCCGCGCGATTGGAGTGTATTGATTACCTGTAACTCCGAAGACTTTGCGGTCGATCTCAACACCGCCGAGAATGGAGGCAACATGACCCATTTCGAGACCCCACTGACCGAGCACGTCGCCATACACATCGCCCAGTTGCTCGAATGATTCTGCGTCCTTATACGCCGCATCGTAGAGGTTACTCACAGCGCGCTTGATGTTCTCGATACCAAGTGTACTGGCCTTGATTGCATCGTCGCCAAGATCCTCCATTTGCGACGTGGGATCAACCGTCATCCACTGCTGAGCACCGAAGCGCAACGCCTTGTCTGTCTCCGCTGCACGTGCCCATTGATGGAGCGTGTCTTCTTCTGCGTCGCTCGACATGGCGCCGATGATAGGCCGGTATCCCCATTTTGTCACGAAGAGATCGTACTCACCAATGCGCGGATAAAAGTTCGTTACTCCATCACCAGGTTGGGCAATGTAGTTGTTGCGTGCATAGTCCATGATGGACGGAGCCGTGCCATGCGTGGACGTGAACGTAGGGGAGCGAAGCGAGTCTACTGCATAGGCGTTCGATGCCTTCATGTTATGCGGATATCCAAGTGTGTGACCCACTTCGTGTGTTGCCACGAACGACACAAGCTCGCCTAACACGGAGTCGGGAAGCGGCAGCTTATGCGAACGCGGATCGGCAACGGCCTGGGTGTAATACCACGCTGTTAGTCGTTTGATGATGTTGTGGAACCAACCGATATCACTCTCCAAGATCTCGCCCGTGCGTGGATCGTGAATCTGCGGACCGTAGGCATTCTCAGTTGATGATGGATAGTACCGGATCACGCTATAGCGTGCGTCTTCAGGTGCCCACGTGGAGTCTTCTTCTTTTGTTGGTGCATCGATGCATCGAATGGCATTCTTGAATCCGGCTGCGGCGAATGCTTCGTTCCAACGCTCTACGCCAATGCGCAGCCACTTGCGCCACTGTAGCGGAGTTGCAGGATCGAGATACCACGTAATGGGCTTGATAGGCTCCACGAGTTCACCGCGAAGGAATGCCGCGGTGTCTTTCGGTTCGAGGCGCCAGCGAAGAATGTACTGACGTGTGACGGCCTCTGGCTCTGGTCTGCCGTAGTCTGTTTGATACAACGCAAAAAAACCAACGCGTGGATCTGCCAATCGTGGCGTCATCGGCTTTTCTGGCAACTGCACCATAGAGTGGTGCATCGTGAATGAGGCTGTGCGCGTCTGTGGGTTTTGTGGAGGCGCGTCTGCCGAATACGTGATCACGTTTTCGACTTCGATGTTCGTTGGGAAGCTACGTGCATAGTCGATGTAGGAGCGGTCTTTGTCCAACCCCGACATCTTCAACGCCGTGCGCGTTTCCTTCCCCGGAGTGAGAATGCCCACGTCGCCAAGGAACAGATCCGTCACATCTATAACAACAGCCGTTGTGTCTTTGTTATAGGCTTGAATTGGGAAGGCCTTGATGATCTCTTCAAAATTGGATGCCTTCACAGCGCGTGAAATTGGAAGCGAGTCTGCCGCTACATTCTCGTACGAAACGGTGCGAAGCAGCACCTTGTCGAACTTCCGCTCCCAGCGAATCACTTGCGTTCCGAGTTCCTCGCCGCCATACCCGATCTGCGGTGTTTTGGCAATGCGCGAGACGAGAAGAAGTTCCTTGCCAAGGTAGGCGTTAGGAATCTCGTAGAACAGTTTTTCGTCAACGCGGTGCACGATAAACAGACCCGAGTCGGTGACTGCTTCTTTGGTGATGACTTTGTCGTAGGCCTTAATCGATTTTTTCGACGCATCGCCGTCTTTGTCTTTGGGCGGCATCAATGTTGATTGCGACGACGAGCCGCATGCCGAGATGACAAATGCCGCGAGAAGCAGGAGGAATGCGGAGGAAGTCCGAACCATCATGAATATTCTCCAAGTAAGGCGTAGAAATTACAACGAGCTGAACGATATCTTTGTCGAATGATTCCTTCCAACGGCCTTTGTGTGGGTCTCGATGTAGACCTTGAGAAGATCCCCCTCCACCTTCGAGGTCGTGCCGATGCTATCGTGGCCTTCAACGAGGCGATCATTGGCGCTACGCGTCATGTTGCATCATGTTTCAAGATCAACCTTGCTTTTTACGAACAGTATGGCAAGACCGGAATCGATGCGCTGTATGCCACGCGCGAGCTGTGCGGCAGCGCTTATGTGATTGCCGATGCGAAGCGCGGCGACATCGGAAACACGTCTTCGGCCTATGCCAAGGCGGTGTTCGACGATTTGAATGTTGATGCAGTTACTGTTTCGCCCTACATGGGATCTGACTCCGTAGAGCCATTCCTTGCTGTGCCCAACCGAATGATCTACGTCCTCGCCCTAACATCCAACGCTGGCTCGCACGATTTCCAACGGTGTGTTGTAGACGGAGAGCCGCTCTACGAGCGCGTGATGCGCACGGCCCTGGCGTGGCAACGCAAGGCCGACATTGGATTTGTGGTAGGTGCTACACACGCGGCAGAACTTGCCGGACTTCGTGCCTCGTTCGCAGATGTTCCGTTCTTGGTGCCAGGGGTAGGGTCGCAAGGTGGCGATGCAGCAACAATCCGCGCTGCCAATGGCGCTGGACCCGCCGTCTTCAACGTCTCTCGCGGATTGCTGTATATGGACGACTCCGAGAACTTTGCGGCAACCGTGCGTGCAGAGGCGGAGCGACTCGCAGGTATCCTCGCCTAACGTCACGTTCCTCACGAGATGCTGCACTTCCACAGACGGAGGTGCACTATGCAACACAACGTTCACGAACTTCCCGAACGGACGCTTCAACGCGCCGTCCAGGTGATTCTTGCCGATCCGCACCGAACGTGGCGGTGTAGCAATGGAGACGAGGTGCAGATTGTTGCGGCCGGGCGGGTGAATGCACACGAAGGACCCGACTTTCAGGACGTGGCCATCCTGCACAACGGAACAGTCTACGTTGGCAGTGGAGAGTTTCATAAACGGTCGAGCGATTGGACGGCACACGACCATCACCACGATAGGCGCTATGCCTCGCTGCTCCTCCATATTGTGCTTGTGGATGACGCACCTGTTGGGGATGCCAAGTGGACGCTTGTTCTGAATGCCGCAGATATGTGGCGTGGCATCAGATTGCAGAGTGAACAGTCCAGAGAAACGTCTGAACTACCTGTTGAAGAGCTCCAACATTTTGCATTACTCCGCCTCTTGCGAACGTCTGCCGAGGCACACGTTCACATCCGCAGGGTTGGCCCTGCGGACGCCTTGCAGGCCATGGCCTCTGCGTGGCTAGACCGATTAGGTCGGAAGCGACACCGTCCTGTCGAAGACTGGCAGATTGCGGCCGTTCGGATGCGCCTACCCACGTCTGCCATGGGCTCCATGGCTCAGGAATTCACATCGGTTGCCATCGACGACGTGCTCGGCGCGCTCGACCGATCGGAACGAGAGCGGATTGCCTACGAAGGGTCTGCCATGCGCCGTGAACTGTTAGTGAATGTTGCCTTGCCGCTCTGTGTTGCTCGTGCGGGCAACGAGCAACGTATTCGGCTGTTCCAGTGGTATTGGAGTGCCAAGGCCGTGCATCCGTATGGCGTGCTGCGCCGACGGTTTCCGCAGATCGCCCAGGACTATGTGTGGCAACAACAGGGAATGCTGGAGTTTTTACGCGATCATAGCAGACAGCATACCGTGTGCGCAGAGGTGATCCGAGAATATGGCTTCGCACGAACACTAGAATTCCTGCATGTGAGCGGGGGCTCCGTATCTTTGTAGCTCTTTCAAAATGTACTACAGGAGTTCGTCCGTGCCTCGATTTACGCTTGTGACCGGTGCCGGTGGAGAAATGGGACATTCCATGTTGGAAGCATTTGCACACCTTGGCGATCGCGCCGTGGTGGCCGTAGACCTTTCGGCTCTGCAGCCCGAACAGGCCGCATACTGTCACACCGTGCTGCAAGGCGATGTGTCGGACCCTGCCCTTGTGCAGCAACTCGAACAATTCGACTTCGAAGAGATCTACCACCTTGCCGCCTTACTCTCTACTTCTGCAGAGAAGTTTCCAGAGAAGGCCCACAACGTGAATGTGAATGGCACCATGGGACTGCTTATGATGGCACGTCGCATTGGTCAGCGCACGGGCACTCCGGTAAAGTTCCTGTTCCCAAGTACGATTGCAGTGTACGGATTGCCGAGCGTTGCAGAGAAGGCCACCGCCGGTCGTGTGAAAGAAACACAGTACTGCGAGCCCATCACGATGTATGGTATCAACAAGCTCTACTGTGAACAATTGGGTTCGTATGTGAGCGATCACATGGGGCAGCTAACGGAAGACATGTCCGTGAAATACGTCGACTTCCGCGGCGTACGATTCCCAGGTCTGATCAGTGCCTTTACCGTTCCAACGGGTGGCACGAGCGACTACGCACCGGAGATGATTCATGCTGTTGCCCAGGGCAAGCCGTATGCTTGTTTTGTGCGACCCGACACACGCATTCCATTTATGGCCATGCCCGACGGCGTGCGCGCCATCATGGAATTAGCCGACGCTCCAGCGTCGACACTCACACGTCGCATGTACAACATTGCCGCCTTCGCGCCGAGCGCCGAAGAGATCGCAACGCAAGTGAAGGTTGCCTACCCAGAAGCCGTGATCACGTATGCGCCGCATGAGCGCCGACAAGCCATCGTGGATTCGTGGTGCGCAGATGCCAACGACGAGGCAGCACGCGCAGACTGGGGCTGGAAGCCATTCTACGATATGGATGCCGCCTTCAACGACTACCTGATCCCGAACATCGCCAACGTGTATGCGGGATAACCGAACCCCGAACCTGCTCCTCGACGAGCGGTCGCCCTATCTCCAGCAGCACGCCTACAATCCCGTGATGTGGCGTCCGTGGTCGGACTCCGCCTTCGCCCTTGCGCGTGCAGAAGACAAGCCCGTGTTCGTGTCGATTGGCTACGCAACGTGTCATTGGTGTCACGTCATGGAACACGAGAGTTTCGAGAACGACGCCGTCGCCGCGTATCTAAACGAACACTTTGTAAGTGTGAAGGTGGATAGGGAGGAACGGCCCGATGTAGATGCGATTTACATGGATGTATGTCAGGCCATGACAGGTCACGGCGGATGGCCGCTCACCGTTCTAATGGATGCAGACCAACGTCCTTTTTTTGCTGGCACCTATTTCCCGCGCGAATCCCGTGGTGGACGATTGGGATTGCTCGATCTGCTCACGCGCTTGCTCGACGCATGGAAGAATGAGCGCGCACGTGTTGATGAAAGTGCTCGTGAAATCGCTGCGATGGTGCGCGATCAGGCGGCCACCGATAAGCGCGGAGACCTTGATGAGAACATCGAGAGTGTTGTGGTGGACTATCACCTGCGCATGTTCGACGATGTGTACGGTGGCTTTGGAGTGCAGCCCAAATTCCCGTCACCACATCATGTGATGTATCTGATGCGGTGTGCGATGCACAACGGCAACGTTGAACGTGAGAACATTCTTGCCATGGTTACGACCACTCTTGATGGCATGCGGGCTGGGGGATTGTTCGATCATGTTGGATTTGGATTCCATCGATATGCAACGGACCGACCTTGGTTGGTTCCGCATTTTGAGAAGATGCTCTACGATCAGGCCATGCTGATGATGGCATACACAGAGGCGTGGCAGATTACGGGCGACGACGCGTACCGCATGGTGGTGGACGAGATCGCAACCTATGTGCAGCGTGAACTGGTGTCGGCGGATCCCGTGACGCGTGGCGCGTTCACGTCGGCGCAAGACGCAGACAGTGAAGGCGAAGAAGGGAAGTACTACGTATGGTCGATGGAAGAACTGCGTTCACACGGTGCCGACGAGATGTTGCTCGGTCGACTCGGTGTAAGAGCAGATGGAAACTTCCACGACGAGGCATCGGGCGCCGCAACCGGTATGAACATTCTGCATTGCACACGTGAGCAACTGCGCGCACTGATGCAGGACGCTTCGTGGAATACGCTGCGCACGTCGCTCTTGCACACACGCTCGCAACGGATTGCACCGATCACAGACACGAAGGTTTTAGTTGATTGGAATGGCATCATGATCGCTGCACTAGCGAAGGCCGGGCGGGCGTTTGATAGGCCAGCCTACACGGCGCTTGCGATGCGCGCCTACGACGTGGTGCACGCATCTACGTCGCACGTCTGCGGCGGACATTCCACGATCCCATTGATGCTTGATGATCGCGCCGCTCTTGCATGGGCAGCCTTCGAATTGCATCAAACAACTGGGAATGCGTCCTACTGGCAGCATGCACATGATCTCCTTGGTGTTATCAACGCAGAACATCACGACGAGTCGCACGGTGGATACTTTACTGTTGGCAACGAACATGCGGCAACGCTAATCGCCCGGCAGAAGCAAACGTATGACGGCGCCTATCCCAGTGGAACGAGTATCACGGCCTACGTGCAAGCGCGCATGGGTATCACGTCGGATGCGATCACGTCGGCCGCTGCCACGATCCGTGGACACGCGCCCGGACATTGCATGCTCCTATGTGCGTGGGATGTGGCGCGCGCGCCACATAGAACCGTCACGATAGGTGGACGTGATGCTATGATGCTCCGTTCTCTCCATGCCGCCTTTCTTCCTTCCGTGACCTTCGTGTACGAGCTTTCGGAGCAACCTTACGTGATGCTGTGCGAAGGTGAGTCGTGTCGGCTGCCGGTGTACGACATCGACAGCGTGACGCAGATAATCGAGGAGTTGCGATGACGGCATTCCTCGCCCTTTGCTTTGTGGTATCGAACCTTGGAATTTTTCAAGTGTTTGCCATTGGCTCGATGGGTGTGACGCCGCTCGAATTCACGATTATGATTTTTATGCTGGTGATTCCGTTTTGGATGGTGTGGACGGGAACGCCGCTACGGGTGCCGCGTGGACCCGAGATTACGGTGATGATGTTGTTGCTAGCGTCGATAACGGTATCAACAATCTCGCCGGTGTTCTATGCAGATTCTATTCGCATGGTGCAGTCGTTCAAAACGCTCACGCATTTCATCTTCATGTGGTCGTTCGGCGTTGTGCTGTGGTGCATTCCAGTCAAACCAAAAGCGTGGATCGATGCATTGCGATTACATCTTGGCGTGTCAATCGCCATTTGTTTGTTTGGTGCGTATCAGATTGTGGCGCGTGCGTTGGATTTGCCATTCGCGTGGATCGACATCACGAACACGTCGTTCATCAAAGGGCAAATGCAAGACAACGAACTCGGTCAGCTCTCCTTACAATTCGCCAATCTCTTTCGAGCTACGTCAATCTTTAGCGAGCCATCAGCATTGGCAACCTATAGCTCGATCAACATTGCTTTGCTCGTGATTCCAATTTTCCGCGGTAGCAAGGGAATTCTCAAAACACGATGGGTGCAGGTGTTGGCAATCGTTTCGGCGCTCATTGCCTTGCTCCTTGCCTTCTCGCTTACGGGACTGATGTTGACCGGGGCGGTGATGATTTTGGCCATGATCCTGTATCGAAAAGCCGCATGGAAGCGTGTGGCTACGGTGGTGGCACTGTCGACCGTGGTGATTGGAATCGCAGACCGAATTGTCGAGAGCTATGCGAGCGTATCTGTGGTGGAGCTCTTTGCCATGCGTGTTGGTTCGATCATTACGGGCAAAGCAAAGTCGGGCGAGTCCGGCACCATCGTTGGCGAGTCGCTCACGCAGCGCACGGGCGACTACGCGGCCTCGATCGAAGTCTGGAAAGAGTCACCCCTTCTTGGCGTGGGACCAGGCAATTTTGCGAACAGTAATTTTGGAAGAGCCTACAGTTCTCCCTATCCGGCTACCACGTACGGTACGGTGATTTCTGAAATGGGTGCCGTGGGAATAGCCGTGTTCTCTGTGTTCTTGTTGGTGTTGTTTGGGCGGACGCTCATAACGGAGCGACAGTGGACGAAACTGCATCAGGGCGATGACTCGGATCTCGAGCGCCTTGCCCCCATTCTTCCCTTCATCCTCCTCATCACTATTTTTGTATGTCTAAACGGTAATCTCCTCGTCTCTGCGTACTGGTGGTTGTTCTTTGCCTTTGTGCTGAATGTGCACACAGAACTACGTCGGGCCATGGGAGAGGATACCAGCGTGTCGGTGCGCATTGTGCGCACTGGACTGCGAGACCGTTGGCGTGGAGCACTACAATGGCTATGATCATCGACGGAAAAACAATCGCGGAACAGATTCGCGACGAGGTACAACGAGACGTTGCGGCGCTACAGATAGCACGGGGCATCACGCCGGGATTGTCGTTGCTGTTGGTAGGGGACGACCCCGCCTCGCAGGTCTACGTGCGCAACAAGTCCAAGATGTGCGAGCAAGTGGGCATTCGCAGCGAGATCGTACGACGTCCTTCCACCACATCGGAAGCAGAAGTGCTTGAACAAGTACGCGCTTGGAATGCAGATCCAACCGTGCATGGAATCCTTGTGCAGCTGCCGCTCCCAAAACACATCAATGAACACCGGGTGATCGAGGCCATCGCTCCGTCCAAAGACGTAGATGGATTTCATCCGGAAAATGCAGGACGTCTCATGATAGGTCTGCCCGGTTTTGTGCCCTGCACTCCGGCCGGCATCATCGAGTTGATCGCACGCACGGGCGTCGATACCAATGGTGCACATGCCGTTGTCGTAGGACGCAGTAACATCGTCGGTAAGCCCATTGCCAACTTGCTCTCGCAAAAACGTCCCCACGGCAACGCAACCGTTACGATGTGTCACACCGGCACGCGCGACCTTGCCTCCTTTACCCGTCAGGCCGACATTCTCATCGCCGCCGTTGGTGTAGCCCACATTATCACTGGCGATCATGTGCGTGACGGCGTGGTAGTGATCGACGTCGGGATGAACCGCATCACGCTGCCCGATGGCACCACCAAACTCACGGGCGACGTAGACTTTGCGAGCGTCGAACCCAAGGCCCGTGCCATTACTCCCGTCCCACGCGGTGTTGGCCCCATGACCATTGCCATGCTTCTGAAAAACACGGTGCTTGGCGCCAGCGGGGAGTTGTATTCGTGAAGCATCCTGAACTTGAAATCTTGTATAACGACGCAGATCTGGTGGTGGTGAACAAACCGGCAGGTCTGCTCGCCATCCCCGATCGCTTCGATGCCAACCTGCCCAATGTAAAAGGGATCGTGCGCGAGCTCTACGGCGACGCCTGGATTGTCCACCGCCTTGACCGTGGCACGTCGGGCGTGATGATCGTGGCGCACAACGCAGAAGCCCATCGCGATTTGAGCATGCAGTTCGAGCATCACACCACCAAGAAGCATTATCACGCCCTCCTCACCGGCGTTGTAGACCGAGAAACCTTCACCATCGACATCCCGATTACACAGGATCAGCGTCGTAAAGGTCTGATGAAGCCCTCGGCAAGGGGCAAGGAGGCACGGACCGATATCCGTGTGCTCGAGCGATTCCGCGTGGCAACGCTGGTGGAATGCGACCTGATCACCGGACGGCAGCACCAGATTCGCGTGCACTGTGGCGCGGTTGGCTATCCGCTTCTTGTGGATCCAGATTATGGTAAGTCTTCGGCCTTCCTCCTTTCCACCATCAAGAAGCGCTTTAACCTTTCGAAGGGGGCAGAAGAGCGACCGATTATCGACCGGGTGACCCTGCATGCCTACTCGTTAACCTTCGTCCATCCCACCTCGAAAGAGACCATGACGGTCTCGGCGCCCTACCCCAAAGACTTTGCTGCGGCCCTTCAAGTTTTGAGAAAGTATGCCGCACCCTATGCTTCGGTGTTCACAGACAGGATGTGAGTTGTATTTTGCACCGACTTCTTTTCTACATCGAGGCGTGAATGGTCATCGTATTGTTCGGAGCACCAGGAGTTGGTAAAGGCACGCAGGCCGAGATTCTCGCAGAGAAGCTTGGCATTGCCCACATGTCTACTGGTGCAGCATTTCGGAGCGCCATTACGGCACAGACGCCTGTTGGCGTGCTGGCTCAGTCGTTCGTGAGTCAGGGCAAGCTCGTACCCGACGACGTTGTAGCCAAGATCGTAGAAGAATTCCTCGCCAAGCCGGAGTTCACCAAGGGCTATATCCTGGATGGATTCCCTCGCACCCGTGCACAAGCGGAGGATCTCGACCGTATGCTAACGGCCTCCGGGAGAACCATCGACCACGTGGTGAATATCGAGGTGGACGACCAGACCATTATTACGCGTCTGCTGCAACGCGGACGTCAAGACGATCAAGAGGACGTGATTCGCCACCGCCTCGAGATCTATAACAACGAGACGGCACCCCTGCTAGACTTCTATGGGAAGAAGGGGACGCTCACCTCGATTCACGGAGTAGGGTCCGTAGACGACGTGAACAACCGCATCCTTGCCGTAATCGCCTAACATTCAACCAGACTTGGCATAACAGTTGCTGTGTCAGTTCCCCACATGGGAATGCACACGCTATCCACAGTTCGTGGACAACTGTATGATGAAGGTTGAGACGATTTCTCGATTTGCCATAGTACTCGCCTTAATTGTCATGCCCTTACAGGCATCGGCACAGGTGAGCTCTGACCGTGTATCCGTGGGGATAATGGGAGGTGCTTCGAAGTATTATGGGGATTTTGCGGACGATCTGTTCGGAATCAACGGCGAGATTTATGTAGGATACTCGCCGCTAGACTTCCTAACGATCAGTGCAAATGCATCGGTGAGCGAGCTGCAGTGGAAGGTAACGCCGTACATGTTGCAGAACCTTCCCGGCTATTTTGGTCCCAACGCGCGGGTGGGTGACATCTATCCAAACACGCTCACAACGCTCGAAGACCGAAACCGAACGCGAGCAACGTCCTACGACCTACAATTCGCCTTTAACATTCTCCCGTCGAGTTCCTTTGTGCCCTTCGTGGGATCGGGAGTTGGGGCACTCACGTGGTCTCCAACGAATTCGAACGAGCATTCTCCGCTACCGAACAATCTGAACCGCGTGTATGACAGACTTGCCGTAAACATTCCGGTCTTTGTGGGAATGCAAATCTTCATCACCGACGATCTGTCCATCAATGCCAAGGGCACCTACCGCTTCACCTTCACGCCGTATCTGGACGACGTAGACCTTGGAGTCTATGACAACTACGGATCCATTTCCGCAGGTGTCGCAGTCCATTTCTTGGGTGATAACGACTGGGACGGCGATGGTCTCTCCAACGCTGAAGAACGAGCAAGGGGCACAGACCCTCGCAGTGCTGATACCGATGGAGATGGATTGAACGACTTCGTTGAAGTAAAGGCCTATTTGAGCGACCCATTAAAAGTAGACACAGACTCGGACAACCTTACTGATTTCGAAGAGGCCACGTACTTCAATTCGTCGCCCATTAAAAAAGACACGGATGGAGACGGACTCTTGGACGACGAAGAAGCGGCGCGGAAAACCAATCCACGTGCACTCGACACCGATGGCGATGGCGTTGCCGATGCCGAAGAGGTGTATACGTACTACACGAATCCAACCAATCCTGATACCGATGGCGACGGACTGATTGACGCAGACGAAGTGCGCAAGTACGGCACGTCTCCACTCAAAGACGATACAGACGGAGACGGGCTCTCGGACGGAGCCGAAGTGGTCGAGTACGGAACACATCCGCTTCTGCAGGATTCCGACGGAGACTGTTTGCGCGACGGAGAAGAAGTTCTAGAGTACCACACAGATCCAACGAAAACAGACACCGATAACGATAGACTCTTTGACGGCGAAGAGGTGCTCCGTTTCAAAACAGATCCGTTAAAGCCAGACACAGACTTTGACGGTCTGAGCGATGCCGACGAATTGAGCTGTCGGTTCCAGACCAATCCATTAAACCCAGATACCGATGGCGATGGGATAATCGATTCTAAAGACACGAAGCCATCCGATAAGTGCTGTGGCGATTGCGGTGGGATTCCACCGTATGCGTCGGGTCCAGGCCGTGACTGTGGCTGCCGAGAGTCCGGTCCGCAGATCCCTCCTGCCCCTGCCGCCCAGCCCCCTGCCTCGCAGCAACAGCGGAAGAAATTCGCGAAGGACATTCGATTCCGGCAGAACACGAGCGACTTTGATTTCAATCAACCGGAAACACGCAAGAACCTCGAAGAGCTGCTCACCTATATGCAAGAGTCGTGTCCGGACCTTCGTGTGATGATAGAAGGACATGCCTCAGAAGAGGGCGGCGCCAGCCGTAATCGGAGTCTCAGCGAAGACCGCGCACGTCGCGTCAAAGAATGGCTTCTTGAGCAAGGGATCGAATCTCAGAAGATCACCGGGACGATGGGTATTGGTTCACAACAGCCACGTGTTCCCGAGCCCAAAGGGAAGGCGGCTGCCCGTATGTCCCGTGCAGAACGCGAAGCTATTCGTGCACAAAACCGTCGTATTGAAGTGGCCGTTTTGAAGGACTGCGAGAACTAAAACCGCAGCCTCCACTTCCGTCTAGCCCCTGCACCGAATGTCCCAGTGCAACGTTCAACCACGGTGGATACCACTGCTGCCACGATCTAGGCAAAACATCATACACTGCGAGACTATACCAGTGCGTTGTGCTTTCGTAGTCGTCGATAATCGACCCAAAGCCACCCTGGCGGTATGATGCCGAGGGGTAGTATGAAATTTGTAACTCCACCGATCGAAGCGCCGGTATGTAATGCTGCAACACCGGAATCGATGCGCCAACGGTATTGAAAATCATGTCGCCGGGCGAGAATCCATAGTCGGCACTAAAGCCATCTCGTATCTCTACATAGGTTTGGTAGCCAAGCGCAATTCCTGCGCCGGTCCAGATTGCCGATGTTGAATCCATGCCCGCCCAACGGAACGCTCCCCCTAATGCCGTAGCCGATGCATTCGCAAAGTACATGTGTCCGAGCTTGTCCGCGCCCAAGGCATACTTCCAGTCTTGCTCCCAGTTCACGTGAAAATCCGACTTCACTCCCTTCCACCAGAAGTCATTGACCAATACATGACCAACCACAAACGCAGTTGCACCCACACCAACTATCATCCCTAATTTGTAAGGGTTTACGTTGGATTCGAGAACAACTGTGGAATCCGTTGTGCGTAACGTGTCGACAAGATGTGCGGAACTCAACTGAATTGATGTAAGGCATTGAAGACAAAGGAGTAAGATGACGTATGAACTTCTTTTCATGCAGCGTTCATTGGTTTCGACGCAAAAAGGTGTGAAGTTGCTAGTCTTGAAGAACATGAACTGACTAGAGGAGCCCAAATGACGACATCGATCTCGACGCGCACACTCGTGCGACTGGTGATCTTTTCGTGCGTCTTCCTTGCAGTAATGTCCGTAAGCTTTCTCGTAGAAGCGCGCGATCTTCCTGCAAGTGTACGAACAGACAATGCAGATACGGCAATCCGAGAGAACGTACGCGAGGAACTGTACTTCCCGTTAGACGAGGTTACCGACGGACTTGCCTCGTGGTACGGTGGTGCATTCCATGGACGACGCACGGCAAGTGGTCGCATCTACAACATGAACGAGTACTCGGCGGCGCACCGCAGTCTTCCATTTGGTTCGCTCATCCGTGTATCGAATGCAACCAACGGCAAGGTGATGCTTGTAGAGGTTACGGATCGAGGTCCATTTGTTCGTAAGCGTGTCGTAGATCTTTCCTTTGCAGCTGCTCAGCACCTAAACGTCTCTGTTACTCCTGTGGAGCTCATGGCACTGACGCCACGCACCATTCAAGAATTCTATTGCGACAACGATTCGACGGTCTTGGCCATCGATGCCAACATGACCGTCCGTGTTATTCCGACGGCAAAGTTGGAGACCACCAGCTCGGCCACTACCTTCACGCGCGCCATGACCACGCGTATCAGTGCCGACGCCTACGTTGTTATCGTGCCATCTGACGCTGCGAACCGCTCCATGCGATATGCTATTGCCGAGCGAATTACTTCCGTTGTGCCTGAAGTAGCCATTCGCTGATTTTCGAAACCACGGTTGGACTTATGGTTTCGTTCAGCATCGACATTTCCTCTGCCGTACAAGCCAAACAAGACTGGAACCAATGATTCATCATTGGGAACGTGATCGTGGCAACCGACCTACCCTTTGGCTGTTTGATTTTTGCAAAAGCCGGTACGTGAACAGATGCCGGAACCTCTGCATCTTTTTCTGCGCTCAGCACGAGCAGTCTACACGACGACGTGGGGAGCGACGCGGGGAGATCTAGCTCGCTGATTTCTTGCAGGCGGGGCAACATCGTAGACCGTACATACGCGTGTTGATCTCCTTGGATGAAGGTGCGAAACCGACGGTACTTCTCGATTGATGCAGCTTTCGAGGCAATGAGTTCCTCATGGTAACGCTCAATCCGAGCCGCAGAGCTGTCTGCATTCGGAGAAGACTCGACGATAGACTTCCACCGATCTGCCATGCCGGTGTACACCTTGATCACATCCTTCGACGTCCCACGATCCTTTTCCTGCGATGTGATCTGTGCTTTTAAGTGGTCCCATCCGTTCAATGCCGGAGTCCCCATCAAGATCAAGCCCGCTACGCCTAGGCGCGTAGAAGCCGCATGAGCTGCCGTAACACCGCCTTCTCCATGACCAAGAACGTACACGTTCTCATGGTCTATATGAGCATTCGTTCGTAGAAGATCAATGGCTACTTCAAGGTCCGACACTCGGTCCGACAACGTGGCCGAGCCATACGATCCCGACGATCCTATCCCCCGATCATCGAGCCGTAACGTCGCAATACCTTGACGAGCTAAAAGGTCTGCCAACACCAGAAACGGGTGATGTCCCGAAACCTCAGCATCTCGGTCGTGCACTCCACCATCGCTCACCAGGATAACGGCAGGCCACAGACGAACAGTGTCTGGTAAGACAAGCTCCCCTCCGAGCACCACGCCACCGGTCCTGTTCAACAGTCGAATTGGTCTTCTGAAATACGGCACCGTTGGCCCCGGTTCTTGCACGCGTTGTGCGAGCCGATCGATCTTGCGCGCAATGAACGACCAAGTTTTGTTGCCCTGCTTCCAGAGGCCTTCCAAGTACATTTGGTCTCTGTGAAACATGGCCTCGAACCGCATTGGTACTTCTGTAGATACCATGGAAATCAGCGGGTCTCGCACGAGCGTGGTGTCCATCCGCAAACCATATAGTCCTCGGTCCGGAACGTCGATATAGGTTTCGTGTGGACCTCCCGGATACGACGTGATATGCATGATGACGGAGCGTGCAGGTCGGTCCGGCGCATTGAATACTGCCGTCCACGAACCGCTCAGCACCATGTCTGGCAGTGTAGGTTGCGCCCACAAAGACAGGGAAGGAAGCAGTGTGGCAAGGATGCAGATAAGCGTGATGATTCGTGCGTTCATGTGCGATTTCTTAGTTTTCGTGTGAAACTCGAAGTGCAATTTTGCGTCAATAGCCCCACACTTCCAATGGAGATTAGATGAAGATCCGCGTTTTCCTTGCCGCCATGCTTCTTACGACGATGGCGTTTACCGCTCAGGCGATCACACCTGACGAGATTATTACGAAGAGTATTGATGCC
>JBBRES010000027.1:0-18165 GCA_038202665.1 Kapaibacterium sp. (SeqCode)
ACTGCTGAATCATTCGTAGGAATTGCGTTAAACCAAGGGCCGAACCCAGCATTAATCCAATGATCAATCCCCATGGTGTTGTCTGCCATTTGGAGTCAATCCACCACCCTGCCCCACCAAGCACAAGAATGGTCACGGCCATCTGTGCGCCTAGGTTCAAATAGGGTGCCATCTGGCGCATTATGGACGAAGATCCCATGAGCCAGTCAAATGTAAAACGCGCGCAAAATTAGCCCCGTAGGGCCGAACTGCCAAACGGAGCGAGGAAGAGTTGGTGCAGAATTGGGCTAAAAACCGAGTTCTTGAAGATAATTCATCACCGCATCGGTGAAGATGTTGTCGGTTTGGCCGTACCAAAGTCCGTCGGGTATGAATCGGATGGCCCCGTAGGTGGCCGGATTCAAAACCTCAATGGGACTCGTGGTGATACGTGTGGTCTCTTCTGGACGGAATTCATTGTCTACATCGTACATCGCCAGGGTGCAGCCAAGCTCTGTGTGCTGCTTTTCGTCAATGGGTGCCCGATCGTATCCGAGCAGATTGAAGGGAATGCGAACTTTTATAACGTATCCGTCGCTACGCAACGAGGTGAGAACGCGCAACTTTTGGATGGATGCCTCTTGTTCTGGGTCGAGATCGTCTGTGGTCTTCACTTTGACGCTCGGACGGATGTCTTCGAAATCGCCGATTTTTATCGAGAAGGCAAAGAGCCCGGAATCGCTTGTGGTGCGGAATTCAGGCTTTCGACGAGACATTCCGGTAATGAAGCGTGAGTTGCTTGCTTCCGGAGGGGTAACGTCAAGCCAGATGTCAAATCGGTCGGCCGTACACGTATCACACCAGCCCGTGATCACGTTACTGTCTCGTACGTTGATCCGGTAGTAGAGGTATTCGTCGTCGTAGACCGCCTTGGCCGTGAAGGAGCCGTCTTCCGGACCTGTCCAGTAGAACGCACCCTGATCTACATGCTGCGTGGTATTGACGTTCACGTCTGCTACATAGCCGGCAAAAACCTGCCTGCCGCGCGAATAGCATGGTAGCGTGAGGTAGGTAGCCGAAAATTCCGTTTCGCCTTTGGGGGAGTTGTACTGCTCACGAGTTTCAAGTGTATGGTAGTTGCGGTAGCCTTCGTGTCCGAGTTGCTCAAGTTTGTCGCTTACGAACTCATCCAGCATTGCCAACGAGCCGTCACGGAACTGATATCCTTTGATGGACCACGCCTCAGACTTGCGTTTCTGGGTAACGTAACAAGCATTGGTCTTTATCACCACGCCAATCTCCAACGGAAGGTCGACGTAGACGAGCGGCAGTTTTGCGATGTTTGTTAAATAGCCTTCATTGTCGATGAACAAGTAGACTGTCATCTCCTTCTTACGAGTACCCAAGGTTTGCACCGACAAAGCCACGTCGTAAAACGAATCCCCCGAAAAGTCTCCCACATCCCAGCCCCAAATGCGGAATTGCGCACCCTGGGGCAACGCATTCTTCACATCCTCCAATAGCTCGTCGGCAAAGTATGGCTCAATCTTTCGCTTGAAATCCGACCATTCCATACCGCTTTGCGCATCGAGTGGCACGGTGGCCAAGCATCCAATGGCAACAAGGATGAGGAGGGAAAGACGGTGGAAAGGAATCATAGTTAGGATGTGGTGCGTGCCGAATTGAGAATCTGATCTCGTACATCGATATGACTGGTTTTGAGTCGGGCACCAAACTGTGCTACAACCTGCGCAGATGCATACGATGCCAACCGCCCCGCATGTTCCGGATGGTACCGATGCAGCGCTCCGTAGAGGAAGGCTCCGGCAAACATATCACCGGCGCCTGTGGCGTCGATTGGCTGGATGCGGTATGCAGGGATGTTCACGGTATGCCCATTCCATGCGATAAGCGAGCCCTCTGCCCCTTTTGTCACCACAACGTTCCGATGCCTCGATGTGAGCGCGGCAAATGCAGTGTCGGCAGATTCTTCCTGCGAAAGCGAACATGCTTCACGCTCGTTGCAGAACACAAGCGACGCGTGCTTGAGGATCGAACGGAGTCGGTCACCAAACACATCCACAATAAACCCATCGCTACAGCTTACAGCAATGTGGCGACCATGCTTATTCGCATAGAAAGCGGCCATTTCTGCCGCCTCTGCGCCGTTGTCGTCTGTGAGCTTGTACCCCTCGATATAAATCCACTCAGATCGCTTGATGAGCTCTTCGCTGATATTCCCGCGTTCGAATTCCACGTTCACACCAAGTGTGGTGTTGAGCGTTCTCTCACTGTCTGGCGTAATCAGGACGAGACACGTGCCCGTTATCGCTCCTTGTACCATCGCCGCATCAAGATGTATGTTCAGATCCTTAAACTCCTGCGCATAGAATTCGCCAAGGTGGTCGCTTCCAAGCACTGAGCAATATGAGGCACTCCCCCCGAACTGGGCAAAGGCGATGATGGTATTCGCAGCCGACCCACCACTTGAACGGTGCAGTGTGCGATTTCCGAGTGTTGAGAGCATCGATGCTTGCGTTGCCGGATCCGTAAGGGTCATACTACCCTTTTGTACTCCAAAAGCTTGGAGCTCTTCTTCCGTAACCTGCGCTTCGATGTCGACGAGGGCGTTGCCGATGCCCGTAAGGAGGATGGTATTCACAGGACAAATTTACGTTAAAGGCGGTACAGGAAGGCGAAGGAGATCACGATAGCATTTGAAGTATAGGGAATGGGCGCCTCGTTCGCATCTACTGGAACCCTTGTCGATATCCCGAGATTATACTCCAAACTGGGTACGAATTCCATACTGCCAAATCGAAATGGTAGGGCAAGACCGAGGAGCAGACCAATACGTTGCGTTACCGGGTGATCAATCGTGACGGAATTGGTTGTGAGGACCTGCTCCCTTTCACCTTTCACAACCTGCTTATGCGGGACCGTATCTCGCTTTGTTTCGCGAATGGTCTCGGAAACCACGTCCCCCATCTTGATGCCATAGCCGAGGCCGGCATGAATTCTGATCGGGACTGCTAAAAATTCATGTGCCACGAGGAGCTGAGCATCCACGCGAGAAATGGTGTGTGCTACAGAATGTTGCGACGTTATCACAACGTCGTTGGGATCGCCGAACGTAGTATCGTCGTGAACATGGACAAGGTCGGAGGCCGAAGAATGCAACCAACTCACTACGCGCGCCCGAATAGAGGTTACCGACGACTTGCTATGGTCCACATCATAGGCAAGCTCGATCCCAGGAGTCCATGTGAACATTGTTGTGGAGAGCGTATGCGAATCTCCATCGCCGTCTGCAGTACCTACAACATCAGAAGTAACCGTGCACAAGGACGTGCCGAGATATACTCCTGCGCTGAATCTGCCAGTAGGAGGTGCATAGTACGATTGTGAAGTTGCCGCACTCACGGTTGCCAACAAACACACCAACACATACACGACGTAGGCAGACAGGCGCTTGAAGGTCTTCATGATTAACCTTCAAGCGAAAGACGAATGATTTCTTCGAGAAGATCTCCAAACTCGATGCCGGCTTGACGTGCGGCCATCGGGACAAGACTTGTCTCCGTGCATCCAGGGAGGGTATTCACCTCTAAACAGAACGGCATGTTTTCTTCGTTCAATCGAAAATCTACCCGACTGTATGCACGGCATCCAAGAATTCCATGAGCTGCCACGGCAAGGTTCTGCACGTGGTTCTGAACTTCCTCCGAAAGTGCGGCCGGACATTGATAGTCCGTGCGACCCTTCGTGTACTTGTTTGCGTAGTCGTAGTATCCGTCGTGTGGTATGATCTCGATAATCGGCAACGCCTCTCCTCCCAGTACGGGCACGGTGAGCTCACGTCCGGCGATATAGCTCTCGATCAATGCGAGATTGGAAAACCGACCTGCCGTGAGAACCGCTTCGCGTAAGGATTCCACGGTGGGTTGCGCGAGAATGGTCATTCCAACCGTCGACCCTTGGTCGTTTGGTTTCACCACAATCGAACCGCGCATCTCCTGCAGGACTTCGACCAACAACGTTTCGTTTTCTGCTTCTTTTGGGTCAACCGTTACCCAATGCGCCGAAGGAATGCCAGCCATTGCAAACAGCAACTTCGACATTGCCTTATCCATGGCGATCGCACTTGCTAGCATGCCACTTCCCGTGTAGCGGATACCGCGCAGGTCTAGCAACGACTGGATATAGCCGTCTTCACCGTACCGACCATGTAGGCCGATGAAGACAATATCTACGTTGTCAAACAACGAGCTCTGAATACACTCTACGAGCTTGCGCGGTTCGAACGATGCCAGTTCCTCTGCCGATACTTCACGCGCAGTGGCCGCTCGCAAATCGTCGTCCGTCACTACGCCCTCAGCCCCTCGAGATGGATCCACCGCTACAACCGTATGCCCGCGTTCACGCAAGGCAAACGTAAACGCTCGCCCGCTCAACAACGAGATGTTTCGTTCAGGCGAAATCCCGCCCAAGAGAACAACAATTTTCATGATCTAGACTCCATCATAGAGCTTGCGCAAGTGTTGAACATCTTCCCATGCGAACTTCTTCCACTCTGGGTTGCGGAGTAAGGCGGCAGGGTGGTAGGTTACCATCATGTTTATACCGTGGTAGTCGTGGATGCGACCACGCAGTGCCGACATGGACTCCTTGTTCTTCAACAGCGTATTGGCTGCTGTCAGTCCCAAGGCCAGGATATAGCGCGGACGCACAAGCTCGATCTGCTTCAGGAGATACGGCTCACACTCATCGGTTTCTGCTGCCATCGGTTTGCGATTATTCGGTGGTCTGCATTTCAGAATGTTGCAGATGTACACTTCGTCGCGCGAGAATTTGACTGCCTCGAGAATCTTCGTGAGCAACTGCCCCGCGCGACCCACAAAAGGAAGCCCTTGTTCATCTTCGTCGGCTCCCGGCGCCTCGCCCACGATCATGAGATCCGCATTCTCGTTTCCACTCCCAAACACGAAGTTCGTGCGCGTCGCACCTAGCGGACATTGCATACACGACGAAATCGTGGCGTATAGATCTGGCATCGTCGACGCTTTTTTCCAGTTCGCCATATCCTCTCCGATCGTCGATTGTACCGGCTGAGCGTGAATCACAGGAGTCGAGTCGGAATGCTGCAACAACGTAATGGCATCAACATCAACCCCGGGTTCTACATACATGGTAGAGCCGTGCATTTGCTGTTGTTGCGTCAAATACCGTTGAACGTCGGTGCTGAACTGTGACATAGATGGGCGCAAAATACAAAGGCCCCGCGATGCAGGGCCTTTGTGGAATTTCAGATAGCCTCGGCGTTACTCTTCGTGAGCTTCGGCTTCCTCGGGTTCCTCATGTGCGTCACTCTTACTTTTGGCAAGTGTGAACACAAGGGCATTGGTCTTTTTGTCAAGCTTGCATCGAATAAGAGCACCTTCGGTGTAGTGTCCCTTGAGCATCTCTTCTGCAAGCTGGTCTTCGACGAATCGTTGAAGTGTTCTTCGTAGTGGACGTGCTCCGTACTTTTCATCAAAGCCCTTGTCCGCTAGATACTCTTTCGCCGACTTCGCCAATTCAAGTGTGATGCCCCGGGTATCGAGGCGCTTCAGTACCTTCTTGAGTTGCAAGTCGATGATCTTGAACATGTGTTCTTTTTTCAACGAACGGAAGATCACGTATTCATCAATGCGATTGATGAATTCGGGATTGAAGAGACGCTTCATCGTGTCTTCCACAGTCGAACGCATGTTCTCGTAGTCATCTACTGCTTGGTCTGTGGTGAATCCGATCTTTCCTCCGGCCTTCACGTCACGCATACCAACATTCGACGTCATGATGATGATGGTGTTCTTGAAGTCGACGCGACGTCCAAGTCCATCTGTCAACTGACCGTCATCGAACACCTGCAACAAAATGTTGAACACATCCGGGTGTGCTTTCTCGATTTCGTCCAGCAAGATGATACTATACGGCTTGCGACGAACCTTCTCGGTAAGCTGACCGCCCTCTTCATATCCAACGTATCCAGGAGGTGCGCCAACCAAACGAGACACGGAGAATTTCTCCATGTACTCGCTCATGTCAATACGGATCAGGGCGTCTTCACTGTCGAACATATAGCGTGCAAGCGCCTTTGCTAGCTCCGTCTTTCCAACTCCTGTTGGACCAAGGAACATAAAGGAGCCGATTGGTCGGTTCGGGTCTTTCAATCCTGCTCGTGCACGACGAATGGCCTTTACAAGATGTTCTACTGCCTCGTCCTGGCCGATCACCTGCGACTTGAGTTCTTCCGCCATCTTCAAGAGCTTATTTGTTTCGCTCTCTGCGATACGGTTCATTGGAATGCCCGTCATCATCGCTACAACGTCTGCAACGTCGTCTTCTGTGACGTCAAAGACCATCTCTTCCGAACGGACTTCCCAATCCTCTTTTGCCTGCTCGAGATCGGCGTGAAGCTTCTTCTCGAGATCGCGTAGTCGAGCCGCTTCCTCAAAATTCTGCGACTTCACCACGTGATTCTTCTCGCCTTTAATAGCCTCGATTTTCTCTTCGAGTTCGAGCACTTCCTTTGGCACACTAATGTGAGCCAAGTGAACGCGTGCGCCGGCCTCATCAAGTACGTCGAGCGCCTTATCTGGCAAGAAACGGTCTGTGATGTATCGATCAGACATCAGTACGCTTTGCTTTACAGCATCGGCTGTGTACAGCACTCCATGGTGCTTCTCGTACCGATCCTTTACATTCATGAGAATCTGAATAGCTTCGTCGGCCGTTGGTGGATCGACAAGGATCTTTTGGAACCGTCTGTCGAGAGCTCCATCCTTCTCAATGAATTGGCGATACTCGTCGAGCGTCGTTGCACCTATACATTGGATATCTCCTCGTGCGAGTGCCGGCTTGAACATGTTGGAAGCATCGAGAGAACCCGACGCACCTCCAGCACCGACGATGGTGTGCAGTTCGTCGATGAAGAGAATCACGTCCTTCGCCTTTTCAAGCTCGTTCATCACTGCCTTCATGCGCTCTTCGAACTGGCCACGGTACTTCGTTCCTGCTACCAGGGCGGCAAGGTCGAGCGTGACGATGCGCTTGTCAAACAGAACGCGACTCACTTTGCGCTCAATAATGCGAAGCGCGAGACCCTCTACTATGGCGGTCTTACCTACACCGGGCTCGCCAATGAGGACTGGGTTGTTTTTCTTCCGACGCGACAACACTTGAGCAACGCGCTCGATTTCTTTTTCACGACCGATCACCGGATCAAGTTTTTCTTCGATTGCAAGCTTTGTGAGGTCGCGACCGAAGTTGTCAAGTACAGGAGTCTTCACACGCTCAGGTGCAGACTTTGTTCGTGTGCCACCCTTTTCACCCTTCTGAGGTGCACTTGGCTTGCCACTCAGAATATTGTCTAGTTCCTTGCGGACAGCATCGTAGTTCACGGAAAACTGTGCGAGGATCTGCGCGGCGATATTGTCTTCGTCTCGTAACAGCGAAAGGAGCAAATGCTCCGTACCGATCACGTCCGACTTATACAGTTTTGCCTCCAGATACGTGATCTTGAGGACTTTCTCCGCTTGCTTTGTGAGCGGGATGTTGCCGATCGTGAGCGGACCGCTCATCGAACGGACAGTGTCTTCCACGGCGCGCTTGAGCTTAGCGAGATCTACGCCGAGGTTTCGAAGAATCTTGACGCCAATTCCCTCTCCCTCACGAATGATTCCGAGGAGGAGGTGCTCTGTGCCAATGTAGTCGTGACCTAGTCTGAGGGCTTCCTCTCGACTAAGTCTGATCACATCCTGCACCCGATTAGAAAAGTTGCCTTCCATGGCGTCTTCCAAGTAGAATGGTGGTTACGCCTTTTTAGACGTATCAACGTCCGTTCTGTTACCTGCGGTCAATTTAACCGCTAGCTGACATCAATTGTCGAACAACTTCTTCACATTGCCGGTGTTTGCCGTGAGTGTGGCGTGCATACTCGCTACGGGTGCCACCGGCGTGTTTGCAACTGTCGATGAAGTCTTAGACTTTTTTCCTTTTTTTCCTGCTGCTGCAGGGACAGCCGCCATTGATGTTGAGGCGGATGAGGATAATGCCATAGCCACTTTTCTAAACGTGAGTCGAAGGTCTGCATTCTTCACATCACCCAATGCTGCCTTAACAGCAGCGATTCGGTCGTCCAGTAGTTTGTCGTTCGGATCTGCAAGAGCAGAAGGCGCCATCGGTTCTGGCGGAAGAACGGCACCCTTCTTTGGCTTCTTTGTGGCCTTGAGCCACGCAGCTCGGGCTTTTTGATACTCCGCATCCTGCTTTGCCTTCTCTGGTCCAAGCTGGTCTGCGTCGGGCGCTACGGAGAACACAACGTTGAATTCTTGGTTTGTCTTGAGTTTATCTCCGATGTCGGCAAGTTCCTTGCGAGCTTCCGCCGTAAGCGACGCCATGTTGAGATCGAAGCCACGCACGGAGAACCACTGCTCACCTTCTTGTAATGCACGAACTTTGAAGTCGCGCTTGATTTCAGTGAATCTTGTCGACGCCGGTACGGTCACTGAAAACTCCTTGCGAAGCACATTGTATCCAGCAATGGCAAGCTTGAACTCGCCAGCCTGATTCAGCAGCACCAAATAGGTTCCATCCGTAGAACTCACGTTCGTTGGTTGTGAGCGCTTGCCGGAAGGGTCGAACACATAGAGCTTGCAGCCGATTGGCTTTCCAGAGGCTTCGTCGAACACGTGACCTTCCATTCGGGTAACCGCTTGTTGTGCGAACACCGTGCTCGTGTTCAGGATGAGAAGGCCGACCAATGCGGCAACCATTCGAATCATGGCGTCCTTTCTAGTTCTTTTTTTCGAGAAATGATGCAATTCCATTTTTACAATCTTCGGTCTGACGAGTAAAGGCATTCATCGCCGCTGCGTATTGTAAGCCGGCATCAACAGACATCCCTGGAAGCGCATTGAGCATGTGCTTGGAAAGGGCCATAGACGATGCACTGTTGCGAGACATACGCTCGGCGATCTCACGCACCGTTTGCTCAAGCGCCGAATCATCTACCACTGTAGAGACCATTCCAATGCGATGCGCCTCTTCTGCTGTGATGTTCTCTGCCGTCAGTACCAATTTTCGTGCCTGTGTATCGCCGATCTTTCGGAGCAGATACACCATGACGATGGCAGGTATAAAGCCGATCTTCACCTCAGAATATCCGAACACGGCCTTTTCTCGTCCGGCAACAACGAGGTCGCAGACCGTTGCAAGGCCAGCCCCACCCGCGATTGCTGGACCATGCACCATTGCAATCACTGGCTTCGGAAGCGTGACGATGTTCTGATACATGTTCATCAAGGCTGTGGAATCTGCGAGGTTCTCCATTGGAGAATTCTGCGTAATCTCTTGAAGGTAGGCGAGATCCGCACCAGCACAGAACGCCGGACCCGAACCCTTCAACACTACAACACGCACCTGTTCAGCGTCGCGCATGTCCGCAAGTGCAGCATTGATCGCAACGACCATTTCTGCGCTGAGTGCATTGCGCTTCTCAGGCCTATTCAGCATAATGGTGCCGATGGCACCATCAATCTCGGTACGAACTATTTCCATGGTGCAAACTTAACGAAGAACCATGAGGGGAGCCGATACCACGTATTTCTGTGTAGTGGCAACGATGGTGTAGGAACCGGAGGCCCACATTCGCACATCAAGAGGAACATCCAAAACGCCAGCCACTGCATTCATGACGAGCTCGGTCATCAACCGACCTTGAAGGTCATACACGCGTATCGACACAGACCCATCTTGCGCTGTCGTAAGTGGAATGCTTACATGGGTGGAGGCGGGAAGGGGGAAGGGGGCGCCAACGGTCAATGGTGCCGATGCAACAGATGGCACTGCACTCGTTGCAAGTGCGACGGCTTGAACGAGAACTGTGTCGATTGCAATCGCAAGACGCATCGTCCGCACTTCATTGGGTTGCCACGCACCGTTGAACATTGCACCAACGAGTACCGATATATCGTTCGTTCCTTTGTACTGGAGCGATGTGCCACTTCGTAGGAGACTGTCTTTAAACGACGGCGAGATGCCACTGTACGTTGTCGTGTTGTCTAGGCCGCAGGCAATTGGTGTGGCGCTCACCCATGGAGACGAGACAGAAACCGCTACGTAGGGTCCGCCTTGCGACGAAACCGACTGCACAACAGAGAGAGGTGATGCAACCACTCGATCGAGTGACGTTGAGTTTGCAGCGGGTTGTGAGCCAAGGTCCCAATCGAAGAACCAGGCAACTCCAACATCATAGAGCACGCTGTCTCCAACATTCGTCAACGTCATGTCGCTCACGAACAATCCAGAATCCGCAGAGGCAATTCGAATGCGCTGATCAATCTGAAGATGAAGCTTCATCGAATCAGGTGCTGCGTCATCTCTAGCAATACCACGCATTGCGTCCGGATCGATGAATGCTTTGCTCGGTACAAAGTGATCGTCGATGCCCCGTATGGATCGCACGCTGCTCACAACGCGGCCATGCGACCCTGCCACCACGCCACCTTCCGCGAGCATTCCACACTGCGCCATATACGATACTCCATCGCCTTGTCCGCGTTCAGGATCTGTGATACCAATGCGAACATGATCGCCAACGCTCACACGCATCACGTTGTTTGAGAGATTCACAAAGGAAGGAGCCGGAGTGACGCTCGTCAACAATGACGTCGTATAAGTTCCACCGCGTATCGGCGTGCCCGTGAGCTCTGCGCGAAGGAAGACAGACGTATCGGATGAGCGCTTCACGACCAATGTAACTGGTGGTAATGTTCGTTCTTCTCCGGCGGCAAGCGCAGCAACCGAGAGTGACGGTGTTAGGAGTGCAAGGCTTGCGAACGGATCGCGCGCAACAGACAGAGTTGCGGACATCGCACCGATGGCGGCTAGTTCGTTGCGGACCGTAATGGTCACGTCGATCGTATCACCGAATCCATATCGTACTGCATTGCGGCGATTGGAGATTGATGTAGACGTAACAGTAATGCTGGGCGTAGAATCAGGATCGAGCGTTACCGCCTTGAGCGCATTGATACGTCCAGGGACGAGATCTGCATACCTTGGATTTTTAGCACGAATATCGTCAACAGATTCGCGGGCGAGCGCAAGAGCCTGTGATGCGGTGAGGGAGGGATGTCGCGATCTGATCAGGCCAACAATGCCAGACACAATGGGCGCCGCGCCTGATGTGCAGCAGAATCCTCCATACGTTCCGTCGTTCGACGTTGCCTTTGTTTCGTTGCCTGGAGCCATAACATCTACTCCGGGACCTAAGGCAGAAAACGAAACCACTGTATCGCGCGGATCCGTTACGCCAACACCAAGCACACCCGGATATCCCGCCGGAAAAAACGGTGCAGTTGTTCCATGATTTCCTGCTGCCGCCACGATAGCCGTGCCGCGTGCAAGAACATATCGTACCACGGCCTCGTCTGTGCACGATCTGTTAAATCCGCCCCACGAACAGTTCACTACCGATACACCATTCAGTGCGCAGTATAACAGCGATTCGTAGCCGTAGATAATGCCGCGCTGTCCGTTAGGCATAGTCTTGAGCGGAACGATTTTGCAGTTGAATCCAACTCCTGCAATACCCTTCGCGTTATTGGTCGAGGCACTACAAATGCCAGCCACTGCCGTACCATGTCCCTCGGTGGAATTGTAGGTGTCGCCAGGCTTCGTGCCATCATCCTTTGACGTAAACGAATACCCTCGGTAGTCGTCTACATAGCCGTTGTTATCGTCGTCTATGTTGTTGTCCGGAATCTCATTCGCATTCACGGCAATATTATCTGTGAGATCCTCATGGTCTTGTTTAATGCCGCTGTCGCTAATTCCAATTCGGACGGTGTCGGAACCGCGTTCGATCTCCCACGCCTCATACGCTTTGATCGTTGCCAACATTTGCTGTTCAGCTATCAGTGAATCATTTGGCGTAACACCGCACAACTGCGCAACGAAGATGGGCTCTGCCATCTCGATACCGGTGCAGCCTCGCACAAGACGTACACAACGAATCACTGGATCTATGCCCTGATCGTTGTATCGAACAACATACGTGCGAAGCAACGGCTCCTCAAGTGCGAGTGCACCAGTGGGGTCTGTCAGTTGTAGTGCACTGGCATCCTTCATTCGCATCGCAGAGAGCGAATACTCAAACGGCAACAATGCGTGATCGATCACGATACCATTGCGGGCCGCAATCTCATGGACGGATTCTGTGCGAAGTGCATCGCGATCAAAGCGAACGTGAATCTTGTCGTGAAGAACAGGATCAGATGTTGCAAGAAGGAGGAGAAGGAGGAGTTGACTCATCTGTTGATCATTAGTCTGTAAGAACGAGGCTCGTTCGAGCCCCACACGCGAACCACATACACTCCGCTGCAGAGTCCACGCATTGCGATGGTCGTGGCTGTTGAATCCGTTTCCACCGTTGTAGATGAGACAATCGTGCCGGCGAGATCCACGATATCGATACGACGGGTATCAACAGCATGCGATACGCGGACAAGATCGGTTGCAGGGTTTGGAGCGAGTAGCTGTTCATCTGACTCGACTTCTTGCACACTCGTAGGATTAAGCAGCACTTCACGAACTGCTGTTTGTGCTTCCTGCTCTGTGTCGCCCACACCAATCACAATCGTGAACATGCGCTCCTCTCCTGGCCCTACGTCTTTTGTAAACCGCATACCAACGAGAGTGATGATATCGCTAGGTGTAGTAGCCTGAACCGACGTACCACTTTTCAATAGGTCTATCTTCGTGGCCGAAGACATTGTGCCGCCTTCAATCTTATCGGAAAACAAAAATCCCGCAACCTGCGGTGTAGCTTCCTGGACGGGTGCATTCGCACTCACTCCACACACAATCACTAATGGGTAACCATCTCGAGAAATTTGTTCAGCCGCGGCCGGCACTTGTGCAAACGTCTCAGGTATCGCTTCGGGACAAAGACGCACCCTGTTGTTGCGGCCGGCGTAGCCCAAATCCCAATCAAAGAAGAATCCACCCGAGAGATTTCTAAAGGTAGTAGCTGTGGTATTCTTCATGGTGACCAATACCACTGCGGCAGTTCCCCATTGCGATGGAAACCGGCACAACAAGGTCACGTCAAGTCCAAACGGTGCACGGATGATGCCCACAGACGTATCGGGTTGTGCGAATTTTTTGACGTTGGAAAAATCTGAACTGCGATCGGTGTTTAAGAACGCGCTCGCGATCTGCTGATCCTGTTCGGTGACAACAAAGCCACTCTGAAAATTCATCATACGGGCTCGGGATTTATACACAAAGCCAACGCCAAGCATGTCCTTTTCATCCGAAGAACCGAACCACCCATTATCAAAGATGGAATAGGCAAGCCGTTCGTTCTGCATCGTTGCTCCAGACAACGGCTTCCGCCAGTTGATGAAGTCTCGATCTTCGTAATTGTTGTTGTTCGTGAACCGAAGTCCAAGCACAAGTGGAACCGACGTCGTCGTGTGCATTACAATGCGAAACGGACCAATTGTTGCTGAACTATTCGTATTCAACGTGATTGGAGGGGATTGAACATCGAGTATCGTAACGTCCCAACCATTCGCTACCCCCACATAAGGAGAACTCCGCAAATCGTTTACTGTTCCAAGATAGTTCGTGATACCAAACTCGAACAGTAATGTATCTCCCTCCGAGTATCGCGTTGCAATTGTACCATCGGTTCGACGAACGATTGTGGTAACGATTCGTACACTTGGCATGCTCATGGGGTCGAGATCCACCATCTTCTGCAGATCGATCCTACCCGGCAGGAGCGTTCCGTATTGTGGATTCAACGAAGAGACATCCACCGTACTTTGGCGTGCGAATTCAGCGGCTTGCAGTGCGTTCAATGATGGATGTCGGTGTCGGATAAGCGCAACCATGCCGGCCACGATTGGTGCTGCAAAGGATGTGCCCGATGTAGCGGTGGTGTACGTGTTGCCTGAGGTTGTCGTAAGAGCACTCCTACCTGGAGCGAGTACATCGGCATTCACGCCATAGGCGGTGCTCGACGTTACGATATCGTCGATCGTCGTTTCACCAACACCCAACGCTCCACGATATGCAGCTGGGAAATTTTCATAGATACCGCCGTCGTTTCCGGATGAGCAGACGACGGTCATGTTTTTTGCAATACAGTAGTCGATGATCGATTGATCGATTGATGAGAACGGACCTGTAACTCCCCACGACGTGTTAACAACGTCGAAGCCCATGTCTGCCGCATAGATTAAAGACGCGTATCCGTAAATCAAACCCCGCTCCTTGGTACTTCCCGCCTTGATCGGAAAGAGCTTACAGCGAGCGCCAACTCCCGTTATGCCAATGCCGTTGTTCTGTGTTGCCGCCGCTAGTCCGGAAACTTCTGTTCCGTGACTCGTCGTGCTATTGGCAGTGTTTCCTGGCGGCGTACCGTCATCCGCGGCCGACATGTTTGCGCCTTGATAATCATCAACAACGCCATTGCCGTCGTCATCCACACCGTTATTGGGAATCTCTTTCGTGTTCGTCCATAGCGATGACCGAAGATCTTCGTGGGTCTGATCGATACCAGCATCTATCACAGCAATCACGATGTTCTCGCCGCCTTGCTCCTTATCCCATGCCGTAATGGCGTGGATCACATTCAAAAACACTTGCTGTCCGGCACGCGGGTCGTTGGGCAGAGCATGGGACGTGGGTACATACCACGGCTCAACAATATCCAGCAATGGATTGGCCGCCTTGAATTTCGCTGCCATAATCGACGGTGGGATCGGACCATCATACGAGATCGCAAACGTACGAGTGAGCTGTTCTGCTGGGGAATCAACGGGTTTGGCAAAGAATCGTAGGGAATTGGAGGGGGCAGGGTTGCGAGGCGCAAAGTGGTGAACAACGCTACACCCATCGGGAAGGTATTGCTGGGCATCTGTCGCAGACCTCGCCACGCCCGGCTGGAATCGGATACGGAGAACATTTGATACCACTAGTACCGTTCGTCCACCGATTCTGTCTTCGATCACCGGATGGCCATCAACACCGGACTTTGCCACCAAAAGGGGCGAAATCAGTATCAAAAGCAGTACGATCGGTCGTTTCACGTCATCCTCGTTTGTCGTTCCAAAAAAGTATTGCAGTTTCCATGACTATGGCCGATCAGCAAAGTTTCATCGTCACTGCCCGCAAATGGCGTCCTCTGAAGTTCTCGGACGTTGTCGGGCAGGAACACATCACTACAACGCTCAAGAATGCGATCAAAAGTGATCGTATTCATCATGCATATCTCTTCACGGGTCCGCGTGGAGTTGGAAAGACCACATGCGCACGGATCCTCGCCCGTGCCGTCAACTGCCCGAATGCCGTCGACTTTGAGCCTTGCAACAAGTGCCAAACATGCACAGATATGCTCGATGGACGAAGCGTCGACATTATCGAGATCGACGGAGCCTCGAATAACTCCGTAGACGACGTTCGCAAACTACGCGACAACGCCAAATATGCCCCGATGAGTGGCCGGTACAAAATGTACATCATCGACGAAGTGCATATGCTGTCGACCGCCGCCTTCAATGCCCTGCTGAAAACTCTCGAAGAACCGCCTGCACACTTGATCTTTGTGTTCGCCACCACAGAGATTCACAAAGTACCAGCCACGATCTTAAGTCGCTGCCAGCGCTACGATTTCCGTCGCATGGAGATCGATACCATTGTGCAACAGTTACAGCACATTGCCCTAAGCGAAGCGATCTCGATCGACGATGGTTCGCTTGTGGCCGTTGCCAAGAAGGCAGATGGCTCTATGCGCGATGCTCAGTCGATCTTTGACCAAGTGGTTGCTTTTTGTGGGATGACCATCCGATATGCCGATGTGAGTATGGCGTTGCATTTGATCGACCTTGATTTCTACTTTGGACTTTCGGAGGCTGTTCGCCAGCACGATGTGCAGCGGATGTTCGATATGGCCAGGCAGGTGATCGGTCGCGGATACGATCTCCAAGAATGTCTCATTGGGCTGCTCGAGCATTTCCGAAACATTCTCTCGGTGATTGCCACGAAGGGAGCCCAACTGATCGATGCTTCTCAATCCGACCGCGAACAGTACCTCGCCGAGGCCACGCTTTTCACAAAAGCAGATGTCGTGCGGATCATGACGTTAATCTCGCAGGGTGAGGCCATCTTACGCCAGAATCCCCCGCAACCACGCATTCGATTCGAATTCACCCTGGTGCAGTTGGCGACGATGGACAGCACGGTTGAACTCAGTGAACTTCTCAAACGCCTCGGGACGGAGAATGCAAGCTTAGGGCCGGGGTCCCCTAGCCGCCCTTTTGACCGCTCGGCACCCGCCCCCACGGTGCGTGCCGACGTCCATTCACCTGGCCCATTGAGCGTTTCGTCTCTTTCATCGGCGAACATTGCCGTGCGCTGGGACGCATTTCTTGAGACGCTGCCAGAAACGCTCGTCTTTATCAAGGGCGTTTCGAAGCAGGCGGGCATGCTCACCATAGAATTCACCGATGTTGGGGTGTTGCTACGTCCGCACGCCGACGTAGTCTACCATCAGCTCGAAGGCCGCATCGCTGCCCTGAAAACGCACTTGAAGCAGTTCTTTGGAGCTCCCCTGGGCGTCCAACTCTTTCATGTAGACACCACAATCACAGAGGCCGGCCAGTCTGACATCCCCGGTTCACCTCCACCAATTTCCGAAGACCTCCTTCCCGTCGAACGCTCACTTATGGAGCTGTTTCACGCTCGGAAAGTGGTAAGTCGAGGATAGCAGCAAGCATACCACCCGTCACTTCTCACTTCTCACTAACCCCTTCCCGGCAGCCTCCCGGCAGCCTCCCGGCAGCCTCCCGGCAGCCTCCCGGCAGCATGTCACAATTCACTTCTCACTCGTCACTTCTCACTTGACTTCTCACTTGTCACTTCTCACTTCTCACTTGACTTCTCACTTGTCACTCGTCACTTCTCACTTGACTTCTCACTTGTCACTTCTCACTTCTCACTTGACTTCTCACTTGTCACTTCTCACTTGACTTCTCACTTGTCACTTCTCACTTCTCACTTTACTCGCTATGCTCGCACCGCTCTTCTCTGCCCCTACAGACTCCAACGGCACCTTCACCTTGAAGGAGGCTCGCGGTTCTTGGCTGGTCTTGTATTTCTATCCAAAGGATGATACGTCTGGGTGTACTGCCGAGGCTTGTGATTTCCGCGACTCGATGAGTCGACTCAAGCGCAAGGGTGTGAGCGTCGTGGGAGTGAGTCCAGATAGCCCGAAAAAGCACGACAAATTCAAGCTCAAGTACGAACTGACGTTCCCATTGGTAAGCGACGAAGACCATGCGATTTGTGAGGCCTATGGTGTGTGGAAGGAAAAGTCCATGTATGGGCGCAAGTACATGGGAGTAGAACGTACGACACTGATTATCGACCCAAAGGGAAAGATCTCTCACACGTTTGCGAAGGTGAGCGTACCTGGACATGTTGATGCCGTCCTTGCCACCCTCAAAGAACTTGGGGCTTTTGCGTGATCGACACACATGCTCATATTGATACAGATGCCTTTGAAGCGGACCGTGCCGAGGTGCTGGAGCGCGCGTGGAGTGCTGGTCTCACGGCCATCATCATTCCAGCGATTAAAGCATCAGACTTTGACCATCAGCGGGCTGTTGCGGCCTTAGACCCTCGTATTTTTCGGGGTGCTGGGATTCATCCGCATCATGTTGGCGAGGTAGAAAAGTCGGTGTTGGAGGTGGTCGAAAGGGATTGCGCCGATCCGAAGGTGGTTGCTGTGGGAGAGATAGGACTAGACTATTACTACGACTTCTGTGCGCCCGACATTCAGAAGTGGTATTTTCGCGAGCAGCTTCGCATTGCAAAGCGTTGCAACAAACCGGTGATCGTGCATAATCGAGAGTCGGATGACGACCTCTTGAGCATTATCGAAGAAGAACAAGACGGTTCGCTCCGCGGAGTACTGCATTGCTTCTCGAGCGACGTGACCGTTCTTGAGAAAGCGATCAATCTCGGAATGCACGTATCATTCACAGGCAATATCACGTTCAAGAAATCGACGTTGGAAGAAGTTGTTCGATTGGTACCGGCAGACCGATATATGATTGAGACAGATTCGCC
>JBBRES010000028.1:0-17343 GCA_038202665.1 Kapaibacterium sp. (SeqCode)
CAAACATCTCGGACGTGGCAACGGAGATACGAACTACCTCGTATGGACTTCGCCACTTGCAATTCTCAAACAAGACAACAAATCGTTCCTCGGATTCTGGATGGGCATGCGCTGGGAGCCTGCCGAGAACGGCGGGTATGACAGAACATGGAAACCACGTGACGCCGATGCATGGCCGCTGTCGTTCACGGCGCGGCATTTTGGAAGTGTTTCGTCCGTGACGAGTGACGTCAACTACCGCCGCTACAGACTGGACGTTGATACTGCGCTCACATATCCTATAAAGGTGCTAGACTCGGCGGAACCACGCAATAGACTTTACTGTACGACGCTGATCAACTGGAATCATCCTTTGGAAACACAGTTTCCAAAACGATTTGTGATCTCGGGTAGTGATACAACGGCATTTGACGACATCGACAGCGTTGACTGCCGAAGACTGCAGCTCGTGATTAATCTGCGGCGCACATCGGCCGAGGACACGCTTCGCGATACTGCAGCCGTTGTTAGCGTAGTAGTTCCGTATCAGCTTCGCTGGAAGGATCATATAGACACGTCAAAGCCAATAGACTCTATTCGCTATCGAATGCCGTTTCGCTTCGTGCCTCGATCTGACAGTACTATCACGTTGCCCCATAACCGCGGGCTGGAACTTGGAATGCGTGAAGTTGGCGCTTCTGAGTTTACCGATTCCATCGTGATCCGGCGTAGCATGCTGCCTTTGCATTCAAATGCCAATGGCCCCGACATCACTATAGTGGCGGAGTTCAGAACTGATACGATTTTCGGCATCGAGATCGTTGACACAGACACCACGTTTCACATTCGCCGCCCCCACATTCTCAAATCCTCCGCCTTCGACTTTCCCTCTCGCAATGCGGACACACTGACGTTGGCCGACACCAACATGCGCTACATGGCCATCGACACGCTTGGTGTGACGGTATGGTATCACGGCAACTCATCGGTGGCTATTCGTTCGATTTCACTCGTGACGCCTCAGACGAAGCATGCCACGAGCGGATATCGGGACGCTCACTGGGCTAGCAAGATGAAAGATCATGTGGCTACCATGAAAAGCAAGCTATCTGCCTATCACGACTCAACAGGACGCACCTACAAGGTGCTCGGGTTCTACATGTGCGATGAGTTTCGAATCGAGCACTTGCTCGGTATGCGCTACCGGTTGCAGCTCCTTGATAGGCGTCTGACGTCGGAGGCAGGATTTGGCGGGCCGCTGTTCACCGGCGATAATGAGCACGGAGAGTACGGTCATCAGAAGTTGCAAGGATTCCCAACGAAGTTCCCGTGGATGGCAGGCATGTCGCAGCCGGGCTTCCAGGATGCGGCACCATACTTTGCGTTTGGACATCAGGGAAATCCTGATACGAGCAATCCCATGCCCACGCCATCGATGGGACTCAAGAACGGCTATATCCGAGACGCCGTCGTCTCGAATCCGCTGCTTTCTGAAGCAATGGTGAAGACGAACTTTGCACGTTCAGGCTATGGAACCTATGGCCTCCCGCTCGACTCGGCCTATCGCACGGGCGTTGCGTACCAAGAGTTCATCAACTCCGACCGAGGTCCGGCGGCCTGGTTCGAGAACATTGCCTTTGTGATGATGTATCAGACGGGCGATATGTTCTTTGCCAAGCGCCGAGACTGGTGGGCGAACTTCTTCTATCATATGACGCCGCACTATAAGGTGGACGCAAATGGCCGACCATATTTCGAGCACACCGACAAAGTACCACAGACGGGAGAATGGGTTCGGCTCGAGCATGGTTCATCACTTGCGATGGGCTGCCGAGGATTCATGTACGACAAGTGGCGCTACGGATATGAGAAACCACCTTCTACAGATTCGTTCGATGTGCTGGCATTCAAGGGCAGGCAAGTTTTCCCAACATCAGACACGTCCATCACGAACCATACGCTTCACAGAAGTGATGCCTTTTTGCCCGGCTACATCTGTGCCGATTCCGTAGCAATGGCCTGGGATTTGGATGCCACAGTGTCCGTGGATAGCCTCATTCAATCCAATCACTTGGGGAGTGACTACCTTACGGATGACGACGCCTACCGTATTCAGTCCTATAACAACCTCGATACAATGTCGGCCCTTATGGGCATCCAGCGGTGCATGCCAGGAGATTCTTCGCAGCACGTCTACGTTGGCAGACGCTCTATGCTGATGGAGTCGAAATGGTGGCATGATCTTGTCACCGATACACAGTCTGTTTTTAAGAACTCCATCGACAAATCCAATGCATACTACTTTATGCGAACCCGACCTGTTGGTTGGTTCGGTAAAGGCTACAAAACGCTGATGAACGGCGATACATCACGGCTCCGAAGCTGGGTAGATGCCTATAAGGATTCCGTGCACGTGTATCGGTGGGAGCGGACGTCGCCTGCCGACACCACCCTGATTCTTCGAGAAGAGTCCTCGGCGCAGCACTTGTACGACTTCTTCCTCATGGACACTGTAGAAGCCGGAACCACCGACACGTTCTGCATTCTAGCCGTAACGAATAGACGAACTCTGCCGTGGCTCTACAACACAAGTCTTCCAGACTCCATCGAGTTCATGGCATCCTACGATTTTGATACTCTCTCCCGGCATAGTCGCCCCGATCTGCGGTACAAACAAATTGGTGCCCGCCGCATCGAGATTCCCTTTCAATACCACCTTGGTGGTAGTAGTCCATATCTGCTGAACATTCGCAGTATGATCCCGCGTGCCGATTCCGTCTGGGCTCTCGATACGACCGTCTCTCCTACTGCGCATCTGAGCATCGATCTCCGTCCCGGCGAAACACGCTTCCTGCGCATCAAGTGCATTCGTGCCGCAGACTCCATTGCCAGTGGATACTTGGCCTATTCGACGCAGAACAAATTGATTGCCTATCCGATAGCGAAGTCCGATTCGTCGGGCTACACCGATTCCATCCGCTATCACATGGTCTTCCACGCACGCGAGCCAAAAGACTCTACACGCTTGAACGTGTGGACCGTCTACTATGCAAGGTCGAAGCCCTATCACCGCAGCACTGTTCCGGGTGTAGATGGCATTGCTTGGGAACCGGCCATTGCTCTTAGCAAGAAGACCTATCTGAGCATTATTCCGACCGACAATGCTACCGGCACCCGCTACAACAACCATGCAGACTCTGCCGGATACTATGCCAATCTCAGCTCGCCAGTTACTGCACTCAACGACTGTTCGTGTGGCTTTCCAAGCATAGTCGTGCGTGAGGTTCAGGCAAATGTCCCGAAGGTCTTCGTTGTCTATTCGTGCGAAGACATGTGGGAGAATTCCACCGCTCGAAATGAATTCTTCCACGTAGTAGAGAACGCCTTCCTCGACAACTCTTACATCGACACTAATGTTGTTGCAATCAATGGCCGCTCGCTTGTCATCTGCCGCAAGAACATCAATCACGACGGCGGCACGGATACGCTCAAGAGTCTCGCCCGCTTTGGCACCCCGGTGATCAATGCCAGCGGTGACGCAAAGATGTACTACGCTTGGAGCGCCTATAACGTAGGCATTGGTGCCGGCATCAAGACCAGCACGCAACCTTGGTTTCCGGCACAAGCTGCCATAACAATCGTGCCTACGGTAACCATCATGTCCGGTGCCGACACGCTCGCGGGAGGCACGGCAAAGTATCCGAGCCTGAACGTCTACTCCAACATTGCTCAGCAGCGCACCGATGCTACCCTCGTGTGGCAAGAGGGGGCAACACATCCGCACATTCGGTACACACGCCTCAAGCCCGGCGCCGGAAGTGCCATTGCAAGAAGTCTGCCTCGGTTCATAGAGATGTCCTACGACACCAGTGCGCCGCCGTCCATCCCCACCGACATGGTGAACAACATTGCCGTTGTGGGCGCCAAGGAGTCTGATGCACTGGCTGAACTGCCCGTAGTTGTTCGGAGCTTGCAAACAGACACCATGGGGATGTTCATTCGAGATGCCGACGGCTCTCCAAACACCTCCTTCAGCTATAATCACGAAACGGTTGCGTGGTCTGAATACATCACCTCGCAAGGTCGGTCGAGAATACGCTACAACCACTTCATCGACAGAACAGACACAACGCCGTCACAGTTGCACTACTGGTGGACCAATACCACCTATGGCAGTACGGCGAGTTTGTTCCATCCAGTGCTGACGAACGGTCTGATGAAGATCGACTCACTCACGTGGCAAGGCATTGTAGACGACACTCTGGTGACGTATGACGACAGCCTACACATTATCCGCGGCGACGTATCGGACTCGTCGCTTGTGGTGAACTACTGCGTGCTCACACCCGCACAGTATGATACGATGCGCGTGCAGCGCGACGCAGGCAACGCAACCTATTGGACGGGTCTTGTGCAGTTCCCGTCAATTGCAACACAGCAGATATTCCTGCGAAGAACGCCGCGGCCACCTTCATCGTCGGGGCTGATCTTGCACTACAACTTCCTTACGGCCAGCGGCGCATGGCCGCACCTGGCTATGCGAATGCGAGAGAACAGCCCCGTAGGTATTCCGCCCATTCGGCGAGTATTGCAGTACACCAACGATTCTCCTCCGCATCTGTTTGCGAGTGCAGAGGGATTCTACAAAGCACCAACATTTGAAACGCCACGAGATCCCGTCATGCGTGCCGGCTTTGACCAGCAAAACACAAACGTCACCGTGCGTGCCGTTCTCGATGACGGTACAACAATCTCCTTCCACCGGTATGCAGATTCCAATCTGAGCACCGGCTACTCGGGAAGCGTTGAACTCGTGCGGCAGCACCAGGCAATCATGAGTAGAACCGACGTTCTTGTTTCTGACGAATTCACGGTGGCCGATGTGAACGAAATCGACATTATCTCCGGTGGGCCGCTGCGGCAAGACATCCACCTGGCAGTCGAAGAGTGCTCCTCGCAGCTTCCGTCGGCGGCACAGTTGGAACTTGCAGATGTGAACGAAGCAGCACCCGAGAACGAAGTACACCAGCGCTACTACTTGACGAACGGTGAGCAGCGTTGCTATCGGTTGAAGCTGTTCAGTGCCGGCACCGATCCGGCCGTGTACCGCGAAGATCTCGACATCGATCCGCCTGCTGTAAGCTTCTCACGCGCTGCCTCGAGTCCCGGAAGAGCCGTAGATCTACACTCCATGCGCTCCGTCTACCTCTCCAACGCATCGACCCTGCGCGTCTATCCGAATCCATCGCACGATGTGGTCTCTGTGATAGTCGATGGAATACAAACCTCAGAATCGTTCGGAAAGAACGAACACTTACAACTTGAAGTTGTAGATGCAATAGGCACGGTGTGTATGGTTGCCAACGTGCAACGGGGAGAGATCGTCGAGCTCAGAAGCCTACCCGCGGGCATGTACCTTGCAGCAATTCGCTATCAAGACGGGACCAAATCTATCCTTATCTCGCGTGGACTCTTCTCGGTGCTTCGTTGACTTCCGTGGCGCAGTCGTAGATTTGCGGTATGCTGAATCTCATAGCGCGCGTCGGACGGATGGTGATGAACCTCCTCTCCGAGATCGGTCAAGTGGTATTACTCCTTACACAAGTAATCCGCTATCTCCCTCGTGTGTTCAAAGACCGCGGCCTGGTGATTGAGCAGATGAAGATCGTTGGCTCCGACTCCTTGCCCCTTGTTATCCTTGTTGGCGCCTTTACAGGAGCGATTGCGGCACTACAGGCCACGAACCTGTTTGCGAAGTTCAACCTGATCGGCATTGCGCGACCGTTCATTGGAGGGTCGATTGCAACCGTGGTGTTCACAGAACTCACTCCCGTCCTCACTGCCTTGGTGATTGCCGGGAGAGTTGGTGGTGCTATTGCCGCTCAAATCGGTACCATGAACGTGAGCGAGCAGATTGATGCGTTGGAGATGATGGCCATCGATAAGAATCGATACCTGAGCATGCCCCGCCTCTTTGCCGCCATTACCATGATGCCTGTACTAGCCGTGTTCTCGAACATTGTGGCCCTGGTTGGTGCCTATGTGCTCACAAGCTTCAAATTCGACTTCACCGCCGAGACCTTCTTTAACTCCATTCAACAGTATTTCCGCGTGGCTGAACCTAGCATCGGAATCTTGAAATCTGCGGTCTTTGGCGGATTTACCGCCCTGATCGGCTGTCACGTTGGCTATCAAACGGTTGGCGGGGCGGAAGGGGTAGGCCAGAGTACAGTGCGGGCCTTTACCATTGCTGCAGCCAGCATTCTCGTTATTGACGCGCTCTTCGGCATTGTGTTCTGATAACGTAGACGTCGCTGAAAATGATTATTAGCACTCAAACACGAAGAGTGCTAATTTTGCGTCCTATGCCCATCTCACGTCCACATCAACACAACATTGAGGAGCACACCTATGAATTTGACGCCACTACACGATCGTGTGATCGTGAAGGCCGCTAAGCCAGAAGAAGTATCAAAGGGCGGCATCATTATTCCGGACACAGCAAAAGAGAAGCCGATGCAAGGCGAAGTGATTGCTGTTGGAACCGGAAAGCAGTCGGAAGAGGGTAAAGTAACGCCAATGGCTGTGAAGGTTGGCGACACTGTCTTGTATGGCAAGTATGCCGGTACGGAAGTGAACGTGGATGGCGAGGAATTCCTCATCATGCGTGAGTCCGACATCTTCGCCGTGGTCAAGTAAGACCTGCTGTTCGACGACCAATCAATTCCTACCACCTCAACAACTCCAAAGAGAATACTATGGCCAGTAAGATCATTTCATTCAATGTTGACGCCCGCGCAGCTCTCAAGCGTGGAGTAGATCAACTTGCCGATGCCGTGAAAGTCACGCTCGGACCAAAAGGTCGCAACGTTGTTATCGACAAGAAGTTCGGTGCCCCAACAATCACCAAAGACGGTGTTACTGTTGCGAAGGAAATCGAACTCGAAGATCCAATGGAAAACCTTGGCGCAGCCATGGTTCGCGAAGTAGCATCAAAGACGAGCGATATCGCCGGTGATGGCACGACAACCGCAACGGTTCTTGCACAGGCCATCGTACACGAAGGACTGAAGAACGTTACGGCTGGCGCAAATCCGATGGACCTGAAGCGTGGTATCGACCTTGCTGTAAAGTCGATCCACGAAGGCCTTCGTGAACTTTCACGTCCAGTAAATGGCAAGAAAGAAATCGCACAAGTAGGTACGATCTCTGCAAACAACGACTCCACCATTGGCAACCTGATCGCCGATGCAATGGAACGCGTTGGAAAAGATGGCGTGATCACGGTTGAAGAAGCAAAGGGTACAGATACATCCGTCGACTTCGTCGAAGGAATGCAGTTTGACCGTGGCTATCTCTCTCCGTACTTCGTCACAGATGCAGACACGATGGAATGCGTTCTCGAGAACCCATACATCCTGATCCACGATAAGAAGATCGGTGCCATCAAAGACCTTCTTCCGATTCTGGAGAAGACGGCTCAAAGCGGTCGTGGTCTGTTGATCATCTCCGAAGACATCGAAGGCGAAGCCCTTGCCACCCTCGTTGTAAACCGCCTCCGTGGTACCCTTCGCGTTGCTGCTGTCAAAGCCCCAGGTTTTGGCGATCGCCGCAAGGCTATGCTGGAAGACATTGCCGTTCTCACGAATGGTATGGTGATCTCTGAAGAAAAGGGCTATAAGCTCGAAACAGCAGCTATCACAAGTCTTGGTACTGCAAAGCGCGTTGTGATCGACAAGGACAACACCACGATTGTAGAAGGTGCTGGAAGCTCAGACGATATCAAGAAGCGCGTGAACGAAATCCGCGGTCAAATGGAAAAGACCACGAGCGACTACGACCGCGAAAAGCTGCAAGAACGTCTGGCCAAGTTGAGTGGCGGCGTGGCCGTCCTCAAAATCGGTGCAGCTACCGAAGTTGAAATGAAGGAAAAGAAAGCCCGCGTCGAAGACGCTCTGCACGCAACGCGCGCAGCCGTCGAAGAAGGCATCGTGCCTGGTGGCGGTGTTGCATACCTTCGTTGCCTAGAGAAGCTCGATGCCATAACGGTAGAGAACCCAGACCAACGCACAGGTATTCAAATCATCCGACGCGCCGTTGAAGAGCCAATCCGTCAGATCCTCGCCAATGCAGGTCTGGAAGGTAGCGTGGTGGTGAATAAAATCAAGGAAGGCACTGGAGCGTATGGCTTCAATGCGTATTCCGAAAAGTATGAAGACCTCTTCGAAGCTGGCGTAATCGATCCTACGAAGGTGTCGCGCGTTGCCCTCGAAAATGCAGCGTCCGTTGCATCACTCCTGATCACAACCGAAGCTACTATCGTAGAACGGCCAGAGAAGAAGGAAGCACACGCACCTCATGGTGGTGGCGGCGGAATGGACATGTATTAAAAAGTGAGAAGTGAGAAGTGAGAAGTGACGAGTAAAGTGAGAAGTGAGGAGTGACGAGTGAGAAGTGAGAAGTGAGAAGTGAGACCAGAGACGAGACCAGCGTCACGAATCCTATCGCTATTAGAATTGGGCCCGCACACGAAATGTGATGCGGGCCTTTTTTTTGATATATAACTTGCAATTAGTACGTGTTTATACGTATATCGCATTCAGGAGTACACTTACATCACTAGACGGAGCTACCATGAACCGTACCATTACCGCACTCGTATTGGCGACACTCCTTGTCATCGTTGGGTCTGCGGATAGTCTTTTCTCGCAGACAATTCAGGTACCCACCAGAGTGTCGACCGACGACATCTTTGGCTACCGTCTTCAGAATTTCGCCAATGCGGCAGGAGCTCCTGCCATCTATAGCGGCGTGCCAGACCTTACGCTTGACGATGGTCGTAGTACGCTGCGCTATGTGCAGTGGACGCCGGGCGATAACGAACTGACCATTACCTACGACGCGAATGGAGAGGGGATGCTGAGCGTTGCAGTGGTGAACGGCAATGGGTCGAACTACTACACAACATACTCCAACATTGTTGGCGCGGTAGACTATTTCAAGGCAAGGCCTATAACAGATGCAAATGGACTTACCATGGCAATAGGAGTACAGGACCCTGGCGTTGTCCTTACACTTAAGAACTTCACCATAGACGGAACGAGCCTGGGAGATCTAGTAGGAGGCGGGGTCTTGACAACATGGTCGATTGGCGACGTGACCATGGACGATGGATTCACGATTACCACCACGTTGAACATTGCTGGAGACGTTTCTCAAGATCCAACGGCTTGCACCATTAACCTGCTCGGAAGCGTCCTTCCGGTAGGTGCGCCACCACCACCGCCAACCGCATACCTTGCTCCTTGCCCCCTTACAACATCGCCTGACCTGTTTGGATGGACGCTTCGGTCGTTCGGGAACACGGCGAGTAAGGAAGTGTATGCGGGAGTGCCAGACATTACAGTAGCATCAAACAGAGCAGATGCAGACGCAACGTGGACAGCGGGCGACAATGCCGTGATGCTCGTCTACAATAGCAACGCACACACGTTGTTCGCAACTGTCACGAACGGAAACGGGGAGACAGTGACGTGCACCTACACCGGCGTTGGGGCGGGCGTTGCGCCAGACGTGCTGTCGATCGCAATAGCGGCAACAGACCCGGGCTCAACTATCACACTCAAGAATCTGTTGGTAGATGGTGCTTCCATTGCCAACCTTGTTGCAACGGGTGGCACCACTTCGTGGTCGGTGCGAGGCATTGACTTTACAGATGGACTCACAATCTCGGCCGTTGTCTCGATCGTAGGTACAATGTCTGCTGCACCAGAAAACTGCTCCGTCAAGTTCATGGCCGGCACCATCGGTCCGGCAAGCAAATTCTCTGTTGCAGAATGTGTGAACATGATCAAGCCCTGCACAATGGCAAGTGAAGCTGCGTCGGCCGCGCCGACGTTTGATGCAACGGTGACCATTCCGAAACGAATTGTTGTGGGGACGCGCACAGATGGCCTGCCCGGCGCATGGCTTGTCAACCAAGATTGCACAGCGCAAGAAATGGTCGATGGTGGCTACACACTACCAGAAGTACAGGCGTTTCCTTCGTCGATTGGTTGGGAATACTCCGTGCAATCCATCTCTGCAGATGGGAAGTGGGCCGCAGGATGTGCCACAATGCGAAACACCAGTACAACAGACGGATGCTTTACCGGGTATCAGTATCCAATCCAGTCTTCGAACCATCGGTGGATTCGCATACCAGATGGCACGGTCGTTGGAGTAAAGTGGCAGTTCATTGCGGGTAGCGGAACAGGTACGGTATCGATGGCCGTTCCAATGTTGATTGGTGATGCAGACGAAAGAACGGCTACAAATGGATTTGTTGTGGCCATTGGCAGCTCCGTTGAATTCTGTCCGACCACGATTGTGACTACCGCGTTTGGCGACTATCTGGGACTCAAAAAAACACGAGCGTGCGTTATCGAAACCGTGCCCGGCGGCGACAAAACATTCTTCACCTATGCGGGCGGCGCGTGGGCCAACCGTATGTACAACCTGAAGACGGTACGCCCCGCAAATGCGCTCTACATCTCGTCCGTTGTCCCCATTCAGTTCTTCGGACCACAGCGAAACACCACACCGTGCAATTGGTACATCGTAGGTTTTGCAACAGGTGTGGCGAGTAACGGTGAAGGTGGACTTTGGCAGATCCGTCATCAGAGCGCAACAAATCAACTTCGGTACGACTATGTACTTGGCGGCGAGCAAGAGCGACTGCCTGAAGTTGACGACAAGCTTGAACGAGAAGACGGATGGATGTTCATGGTCGACCACACAAAGTCTGCCGTGTATAACGCAGCAACGCAAAACACTACTGTCTACGGTTATGCCCTCAACAAACGCGGCAACAAGAAAAAGCCATTCACCAATGGTTACGAAATCGAAGCAGGTACCACCGTCAATCTCATTTACACGCTCAACGTTGGTCTTATGGTTGGCAACAATTGTAACGGCATGTACGCTCGAAGTGTGGTTGATTGCGTGAAGCCACTCCGCACGCCCAAGAAAAACTTGATCGTACGATGCGACGATGCAAAGCCAATCTTTGGCGTTCAAGAAGAAGAGGTCGTAGAGCCGATGGATCCGATAGCAGGGTATGGGCAAGGTGGCGAGGTGGCCGTGTATCCAAATCCGGCGTACGGACGCACCACCATCGAAACAGAAGGACTCACGCTGAGCACGGCGATGATTACTATTGTTGATGCCACAGGTCGAACCATTTCTATGGAACTCGTAGAAGCAGCCGGTTCCGTGTTCTTCGACGCCTCTGCGCTCGCGCCCGGACTCTACGTTGTGCGGGTAGACGCGGGCGACCGTCCACGAATCTCTTCGTTCGTCGTTCGGTAATCGCAGCATTCACCAGAGTTTGTCTACGCCCGCATCACCCTGTGATGCGGGCGTTTTTGCATCTTTGCACATGCAATTCATCGATGTGCATAAACATCTGGATGACGCCCGTGCTGCCGTCGGCCCGGGCTTCTCTGTGGGCGTTCATCCGTGGATGATCGACGATACCATGGATGATGCTCTCGACGACGTCAGAGAGCACGCACCGGATGCAGATGTTCTGGCCATTGGCGAGTGTGGACTCGACCGTGCATGCGACGCCCCTTGGCATCTGCAGGTTCGAGTTTTCGAAGATCAAATTGCCATCAGCGAGCTTTTCTGCAAACCAGTCATCGTGCATTGTGTACGAGCGCATGACGACGTGATTCGGATTCGCAAAACGATTATGGCCACGCAGCCTTGGATCATGCACGGTTTTAACAAGGGTGGTGGGACCATCGAACGCGTGTTGGCCTCGGGTTGCCACGTTTCATATGGAGCAGCACTCTTGCTCGAAGGAAGTCCAGCACGCGAAGCCTGTGCGAGAACACCACTCGCCCGATTTTTTTTAGAAACAGACAATGATGCTACGATCAGCATCGAAGAAGTGTACCGTGCAGCAGCGGCGATACACAGTATCTCAATCGATGAACTATGCTCAATCCAGCAGAAGAATTTCGACACCGTCTTCAACCCATGACGGATTCGTCGTGGACCTCTCGAACACGACTTCTTATAGGTGACGAAGCTGCGGACAGACTTCAAAAATCTCATGTGTTGATCGTTGGTCTTGGCGGCGTGGGTTCCTACGCGGCAGAGTTTATATGTCGTGCAGGCGTTGGCCGCATGACCATTGCCGATGGCGATGTGGTAGACCCCAGCAATCGCAACCGCCAACTTCCTGCCCTCGCGAACACGCACGGACTGTACAAGACCGACGTGATGCGTGAGCGCCTGCAGCAGATCAATCCCGATGTGCAACTCATTGCACTGCGAGAGTTCATGACGCCTGTGCGCGTCGAGCGTCTACTCCTCACGAAGTACGACTACATCATTGACGCGATCGACTCGATCACACCAAAAATCTACCTGCTCGTGAATGCCTACGAGCGAGGTCAGCGTATCGTAAGCAGCATGGGTGCGGGGGGCAGACTCGATCCCACACAGATTAGCGTTGCAGATATTTCCGAAACTCATAACTGCAGACTTGCACGATACGTGCGAAAGCGTTTGCAACGTAAGGGCATTCGCACCGGCATCAAGGCCGTCTTCTCGCCAGAAGGTGCACTCACAGATTCTTTGATGTTCACGGACGGAACGAACTTCAAGAAGAGCGCCTTCGGAACAATCTCGTATGTGCCTGCTGCCTTTGGCGGCGTGTGTGCAAGTGTTGTGGTGCGCGACCTTATCTCTGCGCCTTTATCATGACGTCTCCCACCATCGTGGGTCAGGGTCTTGCAGGTTCTCTCCTCACATGGGCTTTTCTGCAACGTGGTATTGTGCCCACAGTCTACGATCCGTATCCGCCGAACACATCGTCGCGCATTGCCGCTGGTGTGATCAATCCTCTCATTGGAAAACGCAAACTCCAACTCTCATGGAATGCAGAGATCCTTGCCCCCTTTGCCTTTCGTACCTTCCAACACATGCAAGAAGAGTTCGGCGTGTCCATTATTCGCACCGTGCCCATTCTTCGAGTGTTTGCAACGCAGGAACTCTGTGAGCAGTGGAAAGGGATGCAGGGCGGCGTGGGCATGGATTGGCTACACGTAGAGGATGTACCACCAGGCTCCTACAATGGGATCGACGTTCCGTATGGTGGATATCTCATGCACGATGCGGCCATTGTTGATTTTGGAGCGGTGATTGATGGCGTTCGTGCACGCATTCAAGAGCTGGGCGTTGTGCATGCGCATGCCTACGACGGAAGCGAGCAACATGGTGTTGTGATTTGGTGCGAAGGATGGACGATGACGTGCAATCCGCTCTGGGACTGGATTCCAATGGAACCGGTGAAAGGAGAGGTGTTGGATGTGCAGATCCGCGCGCTGTCTACCGAGCAAATCGTCGTTAGCGAGTGCGCTATTGTGCCATTGCGCGATGGGACGTTTCGTATTGGGTCTACGTACGATTGGGACGACCTCACCGATGCTCCAACGCAATCTGCGCGTGACTCGCTGTTATACCAATGTGGTAAGGTAGTGCATGAGACGGTGCACGTTGTGGATCATCGCGCGGCAGTACGCCCCGCGGCCCGTAGCAAACGACCATACTTGGGCGTGCATCCCACGCAACCGCAACACGTAATCTTCAACGGACTCGGAACAAAGGGCGGTTTGGTGGGTCCGTACTATGCTCAACATCTCATAGAACATCTTCTCGATCGAGCCCCGATCGATGCTGACGTTGATATTCAGCAATGGTGGACAAAATGACGTTGTACTCAACTCCGGTTGGATATGCACATATGCTCTTGCGCGCCCACGTGCACGAGGGCGATGTGACGATCGATGCAACGCATGGAAACGGGGGAGACACTCGCCTGTTACGATCGCTCGTTGGACCGACGGGCATTGTCTATGCATTCGATGTACAGCTTCCCGTTCACGCAGATGTTGATATGACGGATGTTCTGCTTGTGGGTCATGAAAACATGGCACGTCATGTTGCAACGTCACATCATGGATTGGTCCGAGCCGTTGTCTTCAATCTTGGCTACCTGCCGGGAGGAGACAAAGGACGTACCACGCATGTAGACACAACACGCGAAGCCGTGACGCAGGCTCTCGGCCTCATTGCACCAGATGGCGTCATCATTCTTGTGTGTTATCAGCACGAAGAGGGCCTGCGGGAACTTGCAGCACTCCGATCAATGTTGAGCACCCTTGAGAGTGGTGAGCACACTGTCATTGAAACTTTGTTTTTGAATCACGACGCAACTGCGCCAATCGTCCTCACTATTGCTGGAGTACAACGCTCATGAGTATTTTCCTCACCTCCCTATTCTTACTTACTACCATGTTTATGGAAATATCAGTGGCCCCATCGGTCTACACCGGAACTGTGAACGATATCAATGGCAAACCCGTAGACCTTGCCAAGTATCAAGGACATGTTTCGTTAGTCGTGAACGTTGCCTCGTACTGCGGATACACAAAGCAGTATGCAGGTCTTGAAATACTGTACAGAAATTTCAAGGAACAAGGATTTGTGGTACTTGGATTCCCAGCCAATGACTTTGGTGCACAGGAGCCAGGCACGGATACAGAGATAGCCCAATTCTGTCAGTCGAAGTATGACGTTACGTTCCCGATGTTCTCGAAGATCACCGTCAAGGGTGAAGGAAAGTCGCCGCTCTACACCGTGTTAACGAATGGTCGTGGTGACCGTGCGTTGGCTGGTGAAATCGGTTGGAACTTTGAAAAGTTCTTGATCGGTAAAGACGGACAGATCATCAAACGGTATAAGAGTACCGTCGAACCATCGAGTGAAGAACTCAGACAAGACATCGAAGCAGCCTTGAAATAATCTTCCTCCGTCCGTCCCCGATTGGCATTGGTTCAGTAACTTCGTGCCGATTCAATCATTCACCGGGGACTGTGACCTTGGCCGTGCCTGTCGACCCTACGCAAGCTGTCGGAGACCATCTCCGTGCGGCAGCGTGCGCAATCGAGCTGAACACATTGCTTCGACTTCCGTTGCCGCTTGTTCTCGCATCTCAGTCGCCACGCCGTCAGGCGTTGCTGCGCCATGTGGGATTCATCTTTGACGTGGTGGTGCCAGACATCGATGAAGATGCTGTTTCAACTGCGTTGGATCCGGCGGACTATGTAGTGCAATTGGCATCGTTAAAGGCGCAGCGTGGCGCAGAGTTGGTATCACAACCATCCATTGTGATTGGGAGTGATACCACCGTTGTGCTCGATGGCATGGTGTACAACAAACCAACCGACGCACCAGACGCAGTACGCATGCTCACAACGCTGAGTGGGCGCACGCATACCGTCTATACCGGCATAGCCCTTCTCGACTCGCGCACCATGTACTGCACAACCGCCGTGCGCGCCACACACGTAACCTTTCGAGACCTCGATGCAAGAGAGATACAATCCTACGTAGCTAGCGGGTCGCCGCTCGACAAAGCGGGTGCCTACGGCATTCAGGATGATTTCGGGGCCGTGTTTGTGAGTAGGGTGGAAGGGTGTTACTACACGATCGTTGGACTACCCCTCGAACTGCTTTACACGGAACTCCGTGCATTTGTAGCCAAGGTAGATCATGCATAGGCGGCTCAAAGATCCGGCCATGACCTTCGCGCTGTTGAGCCCGTGGATCATCACGCTTTGCGTGTTTTGGATCTATCCTCTGATCTACGCCCTTGTGTTGAGTTTCTCTCAATACTCCACGCTGAACAACACTTTTAGCTTTATCGGCACACAGAACTATTCGGCTGTGCTGCAAAGCGGTTCGTTCTGGCAGGCATTAAAAAATACGCTCATATTTACCGCTGGAACGGTGCCACTCACAACCTGCTTCGCTCTTGCACTTGCCGTGGCTCTGCAGCGACGTGGAGCACGGTTTAGTTCGGTGCTGCGGGCCTCGTACTTCATGCCGAGTGTTACGTCACTGGTCGTGATTGCGCTCATCTTCTACGTACTCTATGCACGCGATGGCTATGTGAATGCCCTGGCCTCGATGGCTGGCATGCCATATCCGGAACGTGGGTGGCTGCAAGATCCAAGCACCGCGCTCGCATCGATCATGGCCATGGACGTGTGGATCAGCACAGGGTACTATATGGTGCTCTTCCTTGCTGGAATGGAGGCCATTCCAAAAGATCTGTATGAAAGTGCAGAGTTGAATGGAGCTACCAGGTGGCAGCAGTTCTATCGAATCACGCTGCCAATGCTTCGGTCTACATTGTTATTCGTGATCGTGATCAATATGATCAAGAGCTTTCAGATTTTTGTAGAAGTGTACGTCATGACGAAGGGTGGGCCAGTTGGAAGTACGATGACCCTAGTCTATGACGTCTACATCCACGCCTTCGACCGATTCGATGCCATGGGCTATGCCTGCGCGCTTGCCTATGTTATTTTTGTGATTCTGCTCCTGCTATCTTTTGTTCAAATGCGCGTGCTCCGCACGCGCGACGTCTAAGGGGAATGACTATGCGTATCGTTTTGTTGTGTGTCTTCATGGTGATCACGTTTGCGGGTATGCATGCGCAACAACGCGTGCTCATTGACGATGATTTTTCAAGCAATAGCGGCGAATGGTTTGTTGGCTCTACAGATGATGACGAAGCGGAGACCGAAATCGACGATGGCGTCTACCGTATCGAACACAAGTCGGAGTCGGGCTATCGGCTCTTCTTTAAATCTATTCCCGTAGACAACAAGAAGAACTGGTCGATAACAACCACGATCAAGGAAACAAGTGGTGATACGGAGCACGGGTATGGAATTGTGTTCTGGGCACAGGATGCAAACAACATGTATGAGTTTCTTGTTTCGAACGATGGCTACGCTCGTATTGGGCACTACAAGGCAGGTGATTATTTGGACGTCCGAAAATGGGTAAAGTTCGACGGCGTACACCAAGGATCAGAAACAAATGTGCTTGAACTTCGAAAAGTAAATGATGCGCTTGCGTTCATCGTAAACGGAAAAGAATTCGCAGAAATCAGCGCTTCATTCTATACGGTGCATGGATCTCGCGTTGGCTTTGCACTGCATAAGCGCAGAACGATCGAGGTTGATAAGTTTACTATCACAGAGTCGAACGCCGAAAGCGTGAACCTCGTGAAGGACTACAATCCAGACGTGAAGAGAGTCAACCTTGGACCTGCAGTGAACGAGGCATCGGACGAACTTGTAGACGCTATATCTCCCGATGGATCGATGCTCTTTTTTAGTAGGTCCGACCATGCCGATAACATTGATACAGCGGGTACACGAGATTGCTGGGTGAGCACGCGAAAGGCAGATGGTTCGTGGGGTAAGGCCATGAATCTTGGCCGGCCTATCAATAACC
>JBBRES010000029.1:0-17179 GCA_038202665.1 Kapaibacterium sp. (SeqCode)
GCTCATTGCAGCTGGCGCCGATGTGAATCTAAAATCAGCGAACGGCATGACGGCACTGCTAGGGGCGGTGTTCAATTCACGATCTGTGGTTGTTGCTCGGTTGATCAGTGCAAAAGCCGATGTCAATGTCTTTGACCGAAAGGCACGAACGCCTCTTATGATTGCTGCAGAAAAGGGTGTCAATGAACCTGTCACGGCTCTGTGCGATGCTGGGGCAAATCTCGAGGTCAAGGATGCAAAAGGAAATTCCCCGCTCATGATTGCTTGTGGAAATCGGCATTTGAATGTTATGATGGAACTGCTTGAAAAGGGCGCGAGTACGGATACGCGCGACCTTCAGGGTAGAACGCCCGCCATGTTGCTGTGCTTTTTAGGTGAAGACGAGATGTTACGATTGCTACTCCATCATAAGCCAGATCTTACCCTTATGGACTACACTGGAAAGTCGGCACTCGAGTATGCGAAGGAGTACAAACGTAATTTCTGCATAGAAGTACTGACGAAGGCTGGTGTAACGCGGTAACGAACGGCCATACATGCGATGCATTAGATATGTGGAATTCGTATGTGGTGTAGACGGTGTCGTGTATCTTTGCTAACGGAACGTTTTTTATACAAGTATTACGGTACCCTTAATGCCAATACGCTCGGCCAACCGGCTAACGAGGATAGGTGTCTTTTACGACGGCAACTACTTCCTCCACGTCAGCAACTACTACGCATACAACCACGCGCGCAGTAGCAGGATCAGCATCGCTGGTCTCCATGAATTCATTCGCCATCAAGTGGCGGAGGAAGAAGGCATCGACGTACGATCCAGTCAGATCGTCGATGCACATTTTTTCCGTGGTCGTATTCCAGCGCAAGAAGCAAGTCAGCGCGGGAACATGCTTTTCTACGAACGCGTGTTCGACGACATTCTCATGTGGGAAGGCGTGATCACCCATTACCTTCCAATGCGAAACAACAATGGAAAGCGTGAAGAGAAGGGAATCGATGTATGGTTCGCTCTCGAAGCGTATGAACTCACGCTCTTGAAGGAGTTTGATGTTGTTGTACTTCTTACATCCGACAGCGACTACGTACCTCTCGTACGTAAGCTAAACACGACGGGTGCGAAGGTCATGTTGTTATCGTGGGATTTTGAGTTCACGGATAACGAAGGCAAGCACATTGTTACTCGTACTTCGCAGGAATTGTTGGAAGAAGTAACCTATCCGATCGCCATGCATGACCTTATTGAAAGTCGTGTTCGAAAGAATGACGTGATCACGAACAACCTCTTCGTTCACAAAGAAGAGCGCCCGATGCGTCAAGTGTCATACTCAACGGCAATGCCAATGGCGATGCCGATGGCGCAAGACGCCGAAGAGGGTATTCCAAGTGGGCCAATCGATACTGAAGTGAGCGAAGAGCGATTCGATAGCATCGTTTTGAGCCTTAAATCTGGTTATGGCTTTATCAAGTACCCACCGAATAATTTGTTCTTCCACCTTTCCGACCTTATTGAAACGGAATTCGAAGATCTTCGCATCGGCGATCAGGTCGATTTCAATATTGGGTACAACGACAAGGGTGAGCAAGTAGCGAAGAACGTTCGACTTCTTCTATGATCTCATCGAAACTACCTAACGTTGGGACGACGATCTTCTCCGTCATGACCGCACTGGCTCATGAGCAGAAGGCCATCAATCTTGCGCAGGGGTTTCCAGACTTTTCGCCCGCATCGGAGCTGCTTGATCTTGTTTCTCGTGCCTTGTACGACGGACATAATCAGTACGCTCCGATGCCGGGCGTTCTTTTATTGCGCGAGGCGGTAGCAACGAAGTACCAGAACCTCTACGGGCTCGACTACGACCCCGCCACAGAGATAACGATTACACCGGGTGGTACAGCAGCGCTGTACTCTGCAATTGCGGCTGTAGTTCGGACCGGAGATGAAGTAGTGATCTTCGAACCAGCGTACGACTCGTACGCCCCCGCCATTCGAGCAAATGGTGGTGTTCCAATTCCTTGCCGCCTTATCGCACCCTCCTATCGTCCAGATTGGGACGTTGTTCGATCGCTAATCACCGATAGAACCGTCATGATCATCGTGAACACACCACATAATCCCACAGGTACAGTGTGGGGTTCAGAAGATCGTGCGATGCTTGCGTCCGTGGTGGCTGACACCCGCATCATTCTTCTCAGCGACGAGGTATATGACCACATTTGTTTTGATGGTCTTGTCCCCGAATGCTTGGCTCAGCAAGATGGGCTGAGAGAACGCACGCTTGTGATAACGTCGTTTGGGAAGACGTATCACGCAACGGGATGGAAAGTCGGTTGCTGTGTTGGTCCGGCATCACTCATGGTGGAGTTTCGCAAAATCCACCAGTTCTTGGCCTTCAGTGTTCACACGCCAACACAGGTCGCACTTGCTTCCTACATGAGCAATCCAACGTCGTACACAAATGTGACTGCGTTCTTTCAGCGGAAGCGCGATCTGTTCCGATCACTTCTGAGTGGTTCGTCGTGGAAGATCATGCCGTGCGAGGGTTCGTATTTCCAACTGTTGGGCTACGAAAACTTCTCTCGCGAACTCGATACAGAGCTCGCTGTGCGTCTTACGAAGGAGATTGGTGTAGCGTCCATCCCACTTTCACCCTTCACATCAGATGGGAAAGGTGACGGTGTACTGAGGTTTTGTTTTGCGAAGCGCGACGAGACACTCGAGGAAGCAGCAGGGCGACTACGCAGTCTCTGATTGGATGTGAGGCACAATGTCGACGCGAGCCCATTTCGATTCCGATGTACATGCATCAATCATCGATTGCACAACTTCTTTTGTCTGGACAGTGTACTTGTCCATAAGCGTGTTCACCATCTGTGGCTCGTTGTAAAAGAGTGTGTGATAGCTGATACTATCGGCAACTCCCTCGTTCTTTTGTAACTCGTATGCCAGCGACATTCGTGCCTTGTTCACGGCCTTTACAAAGGTGACGTCGTCTACCACCACGGAACGAATGCACGTGAGCAGTTCTGCTGCCATTTGATCTGGCGTTATATCTTCGTTCGATGCAAACACGTAGAATGTGAGTAGTGATGCGTGGTGTCGTTTGTCGAAGTAGGCACCAACCGACGAGGCTATTTGCTTTTCCTTGACAAGGTATTTGTACAACGCTGAACTACGGCCGCTGCCAAGGATGTAGGCGGCAATCTCTGCGGCATAGTTCGTTTGATCGAGCATGCCTGGCATGTGAAAACTCACATAGATCGCGGGAAGCGTAACGTCATCCTCGATCACTTGTTGTTGTCCGAATCGACACATCGAATCATCAAATGTTGTTCGATCTGCGATCGGCTCTCCGGATGATATAGCACCAAAGTGCTCTTGAGCCAGAGCGAACACCTTCTCTGGTTCTATATCTCCTGCTACCGTCAATACAGCGTTCGATGGTCTGTAATAGCGAGAGAAGAATGCGTGTGCATCTTCCATCTGTACACCAGCTACATCTTCGGGCGAGCCATACACTTCCCACGAGTACGGGCTCCGTGGCTCGTATGCCGTCTCCTCCATGCCTTGCCGCCATTTCCCATACGGTTGATTTTCGACATTCTGCTTGATCTCTTCAATCACCACTTTGCGTTGTGTTTCTAGCGCATGTTCGGAGATCATAAAATCCCGCATGCGCTCAGCTTCCAGCCAGAAACCTAAGGGTGCCTGATTGGAAGGGAGGTTGATGTAGTATGTGGTGTAGTCGAACGTTGTGTAGGCATTGTTCGATCCACCTGCCTTTGTGCAATACAGGTCGTACTGCTTATCGATACCGGTAGAGGTGTTGTCGAACATCAAGTGTTCGAACAAGTGGGCGAGCCCAGTCTTTCCCCGATGCTCGTCGTGCGATCCCACGCGATACATCACGGTGACCGTAACATTTGGGGCAGCGTGATCTGGTGCGGCAATCACGCGAAGTCCGTTGGTGAGCGTCTGCTCTTTGATGGTTATGGTAGGCATAGAAGTCAAAGATATCGCAATTCGTAGATTTGACCCATGGAAACACTTCATTTGCTCAAAGAGCTCCTCGCCATCGATTCACCATCTGGCTTCACCCATCACGCTACGGACTACATCGTGTCCACCCTCGAAGGGTTCGGCCTGCACCCGAAGCGTACTGTAAAGGGTGCTGTGACGTGTGCGTTGGGACCCAGCCCGACGTTAGCAATTGCGGCCCACACGGATACTCTTGGCGCTATCGTTTCCGGTGTAAACTCTAATGGCACTCTCAAGTTCTCGGTGCTTGGAGGACCTCTGCTGCCAACGTTTGAGGGGGCCTATGTGCGAATTCACACTACGAAGGATAGGATTATCACGGGCACGTTGCTCTTGAACAATCCTTCCGTCCACGCCAATGGTCAAGCGTCAAAGGCAGAGCGCACGGCAGACTCCATGCACGTCCGTATCGATGAATTGGTGAGCACATCGGCCGACGTGCTTGCGCTTGGAATCCGGGTTGGTGATATCATCTGTTTCGATACCCGGTATGAATTCCTTCCGAGCGGATTTATCAAAAGTCATTTTCTCGATAATAAGGCGGGGTGCTATGTACTCCTGGAGCTTGCACGTCGTTATGCAGCTGCAGGCACATCTGTTCCCGTCGAATTGTTCTTTAGCACGTATGAAGAGGTGGGGCATGGGGGAGCTGCTGGTTGGGCGCCCACGGTGCGAGACCTTTTGGTGATTGATATGGGTGTGGTAGGGGAAACGGTGGAAGGGAAGGAAACTGCATGCTCAATCTGCGCAAAGGATTCTGGAGGTCCGTACGATTATGGCTTCCGAACATCTCTTACTGAACTGGCAGAGTCGAAGGAGATCCCCCACGTTGTAGATGTGTATCCCTTTTACTCTTCAGATGGAACAGCAGCGTGGCGTGCTGGTGTTGACGTTCGCGTCGCGCTGATAGGTCCGGGTGTTCATGCCTCACATGGTATGGAGCGCACACATGTGAAGGGCATTCAAGCAACGATTGATCTTTGCGATGCGTACATCACATCCACATTGTTCTAGTATGCACAAGTTGTGCACGGAATTGCGCCTGCGTAACCAACCTTGTTGAATGACGTTAGGAATTCATAATAATGCAAGTGTAGCTTTCACACGAAACCATCCACAAATGTGAACATCACTTGTTAGTAGTTGCTGTATAGATCTCTGGAAAGGTGTAGTGTTGAACTTGTCAAGTGAAAACCTCAGAGAAGTATGCAGTGGTGCGTTTGCAATTCACATCGTTGTACACATTTCAACGTGGAGATCGTCGTTGGTGGTAAGAATGATGTATGCATGAGTGTTAGCGTGTTAGATATCTGGTAAAAGTGAGCTATCCACACTTTCCACACTACTACAGTTACTAGTATTCTATAAACCTTATAAAGAAGAAGTTGAAGAGAGTGTGAATGTGAAAAACGGATGGCGTTTGTGTACACCATCCGTTTTGTTGAAGTTGCAACTGTTGATCAAGTGCGATCAGATACGATCGAATCCGCAGTACGGACGTAGTACCTCAGGAATTGTGATGTGTCCGTCTTCCGTCTGATACTGTTCCAGAAGTGCCACCATAATTCTCGATGTAGCTAATCCACTTCCGTTCAACGTATGAACGAAATCTGGCTTCGAACCTTTCCCATCTTTATGTCGGATGTTCGAGCGGCGAGCTTGGTACGACTCAAAGTTCGTGCAACTCGATACCTCGAGCCATTTTTGTTCATAGGGTGACCAAACTTCGAGATCATAGGTCTTCGAACCACCGAACGTCATATCTCCTGTACACAGAAGAAGAACACGATAGGTGAAGCCAAGTGCACGGAGAATGTACTCTACGTTACCAACAAGAAGTTCAAGTTCATCGTAGGAAGATTCCGGTGTGACGAACTTTACCAGTTCCACTTTGTTGAATTGGTGTACTCGAAGAAAGCCGCGAGTATCCTTCCCATAGCTTCCTGCTTCACGGCGGAAACAAGCTGAGTATCCAGCGAACTTGATCGGAAGCTCATTCGTGTTGAGCATATCGTCACGATAGAAATTCGTGATTGGTACTTCCGCTGTCGGTATAAGATAGAGCTCGTCCTTCCCGATGTGGTACATGTCTTCTTCACTTTTAGGGAGTTGACCCGTTCCACGGAGCGAAGCGGCGTTCACCACAAAAGGCGTCATAATCTCTTCGAAACCGTGAACATCCGTATTCGTGTCTAGAAAGAAATTGATGAGGGCGCGTTCAAGTTTGGCCCCTTTACCAATGTAAAATCCAAATCCAGAACCCGTGACCTTTGCTCCACGCTCAAAGTCAAGAACGCCTAGTTCTTTCGAGATCGTGATGTGATCCTTTCGGAATGATCTGTCTAGAGGAGTTCCCTCTCGACGGACTTCGACATTGTCTTCCGCATCTTTCCCTATCGGTACGCTCGGATGCGCCATGTTGGGAATGCGAAGGATATGGTATTCGATTTGTTCTTCTGTTTCGCGTAGATCTTCGTCATGTTCTTTTATCGAGTCAGATACAATTCTCATTTTTTCAATGAGTTCATTCCCGTCTGCGCCTTGCTTCTTTAGCACTGCAATCTCGTTCGATACGGTGTTACGCTGAGCCTTCAGGTCTTCTACTTCTTGGATGATAGAGCGTCGTCGAATATCATGTTCCACCAATGCATCAACATCCGATCGATCGTTTTTATTCGCGCAGTTTTGTTTAACGAGTTCTACGTTCTCGCGAATGAATTTTATGTCGAGCATATTGATGTGCCTCAGATTGATAGAGGCACAAAATAATCAAAAGGGCTCAGGGTCTCGGTTTAGACTTCATTCGAGTTTCTGCCTTCGCCACTTTTACTACCGGATACAAGGATGATAGTAGGGACCAGAGTAAACCTTCTTTGCCGTTTAAGATGTGTCCACCGATGAAGTAATGTTTGATGAAGTATAACGGCATGGAGAGAACGGTGAAGAGAACTGATCTACGTACACCATTCATGATCATTTGGTCTGCTGCTGCACTTGTGTATTCGTTGAACTTTTCAAAGTAGTGGTGGAGGTTGCGGTAGCTGTCATGCAGCATTTCTCCCTGTAGTCTCGAGATATCTCCTTCAACGACGACGGATTCATGAACAAGAGCTGAGTTAAACTCAGCATGGCCACTTCGAAAGAGTCTGGTAGGGTAGTCTACGCTTGAACGCCCATGCGTGAATGTTCTTCCGAGAAATCGAAAGCGTCGTGGAATTTGATAGGCGGAGTTTGATTCTCCTTTAACTGCGAACTGGATTTCCAATGATAGTTCTTTCGATACCACTTCATCCGCGTCGAGAGATAGTATCCATGGATGCGCGGCGAGTTTACATGCAAACTGCTTCTGTTCACCGTATCCCGTGAACTCCCTGTACACGACCCTAGCCCCCATTCTTTCAGCGATTGCTTGAGTGCCATCTGTACTCCCACTGTCTACCACAACAACGTCCTCACACCAAGAGATCGATCGTAACGTAGCCTCTATTCGATCTGATTCATTGAACGTAATTATAATAACAGAGATCATAAAATTTTATATAAAAATGAAACATGTTCCACGTGGAACTATTTTAAGAATAATGAAAGGACCGAGATATCTGACGCAGATACACCCGGTATTCGAGACGCTTGACCAAGAGACCCTGGCTTGATCTTGTTTAGCTTTTCACGGGCCTCTGTAGAGAGTGACGGAACGGTATTGAACTCAAAATTCATGGGAATCAGTTTCTTTTCATTATCTGCAAACCGTTCAACTTCACGGACTTGCTTCTGAATGTACCCTTCATACCGAATCTCATGAAGAGCCTGCGACACGATTGTTGGATGTTCGTCGACTACGCCCAGGAGATCGAAGGATGAGAGTTCCAGTAGTTTTCTAAGGTCTGTGGTTGGTCTCTTAGCGATCTGCCGGATAGGAGCCGATTCCGATATCGGGTCCTCGTCAAGTTCCGCTAGGACTGGGTTAACAGAAGTCGGAGTCAGCTTGTTCGCGTTTATGTACTCCAGAGTCTGCTTACGGAGTAATCCTTCCCGTTCAAACGATTCAAATGCCATTTCGGACACCAATCCTAAGGACTTTCCGTAAGGGAACAGTCGATCATAGACCGTGTCTACACGTAGGAGTAGCCTGTACTCAGCCAATGACGTGAAAATCCGATACGGCTCTTCGGTGTTCTTGTTGACTAAGTCGTCGATCATGACCCCTATGTATGCTTCAGACCGCTTGAGTACCAGCGGATCCTTACCCTGTATCTTGAGAGCAGCATTAACTCCCGCCATCAGGCCTTGCGATGCAGCCTCTTCGTATCCAGATGTACCGTTAATCTGTCCGGCAAAATACAAACCAGACACTGCCTTGGTCTCCAAGGTAAAATGAAGCTGGTAGGGGAAGAAGAAGTCGTACTCTACTGCGTAGCCATACTTTTGAATCTCAACATTTTCGAGCCCAGAGATGGTTTTTAGGCCTTTTTCTTGAATATCAGGTGATAAACTCGTCGAAAACCCATTTACGTACACAGAATCTGTGTAGAGCCCCTCGGGTTCGAGAACAATGGGGTGACTTGGCCGCTCTGCGAATCTGGCAACCTTATCCTCGATTGACGGGCAATACCGAGGACCAGCGCCTTTAATTAGTCCCGTAAACATCGGGGATCTGTCAAAGCCGGTGCGTATCACGTCGTGCGTGTGTTCTGAAGTTGTTGACGCCCAACAAGCGAGAGAATTCCTAACTCTTGAGGTCCTATGTGAGAACGGGGTGGGAGGATTATCTCCCTCGTGTACTGCAAGTTTTGAAAGGTCGAGAGAACCCCTGGAGACTCGTGGTGGAGTTCCCGTTTTTAGGCGCCCTTTCACGAGTCCGTGTGATGTAAGTAGATCTGAGATGAGATCGGCCGATTGTTCTCCCACCCTTCCACCCTTCGTTGACCCTGTTCCCGTCCACATAACGGCGTTCAAAAAGGTCCCAGAGCACAGAATCACAGCCTTTGCCAGTATATCCTCGCCATTTGCAGTGCGGATACCTCGAACAGCACTTCCTGATACAAGTATCTCAGTAGCTGTCTCTGATACTACCGCTAGGCCCCTTGTCTGGAGAACGACGCTCTGCGCAAAAGTGGGGTAGAGGTCCTTGTCGTTCTGGGATCTGGGTGACCAAACGGCAGGCCCCTTGCTCTTGTTCAAGGTCTTAAACTGCAGGCCAGACGCGTCTGCAATACGCGGCATAACGCCACCAAGAGCGTCAATCTCCTTAGCAAGGTGGCCCTTAGCACTTCCACCTATACTCGGATTGCAGGAAAGACGACCAATAGTTCTGGAGTCCATGGAGAGTAATGCCGTGCGCATGCCCATTGTAGCACATGCTACAGCAGCCTCTATGCCAGCATGACCTCCACCAACCACAATTACATCAAACAGGCTTTGCATGAATCTCTAGAATAGTTCCACGTGAAACGTTCCTCAACGAAGGAATTTTACCATGAGGTACTCATCCACGTACTCGTCTCCGATTTTCATGGCATGAACTTCAGTACCGTAGACATTGAAACCATGTCGGAGGTACAGTTGGTATGAGGCTTCATTTTGGGAAGAAACGGACAGTTGAATCTGTTCGCACCCAACGATATCTCTTGCTGTCTCCAGAATCGACTCCAGAAGCCTCTTTGCCACTCCATGACCTCTGTGTTCATTTGTGACAAACAAACCCCATGTGCGGCATTTGTGACGGGTCTTTGAAAGCACCGGATCGCTTGAATATCCCACCATTCCAACCACAGCACCATCTTCCAACACCGCCCCTAACAAAAACGTATAGGGGTAGTTCAGATACTTCTCATATCGCTGTTCCTTGGAAAGGATCGAGATAGAGTTGAACCATTCATAGTCAGACCCGAAAACGTCAGGGGAGTTGGCGAGCGCAATACGCTGAATTTCAAGAAAGCCAGTGAAGTCAGCTTCTTCCAGCGGTCGAATGGTGATTCCAGAGTGCATAGAATGAATGTACGAAATTTGAAGGCTACGAGCCGTACTCTACTTGCCGATGCAAAACCGAGAAAAGATCGTGTCTAGAACATCTACATTCCACGTTTCGCCGGTGATATCACCAAGTAGCCGCATTGCGCCTCGAATATCTACGGTAACGTACTCATTGGAGATGCGACGCTCGAGACCATCGATCGCTTGCGTGAGACAATCCACAGCCGAGCGCAGAAGAGAGGCTTGACGGGCATTTACGAGCACGTCTGAGATTGCTGAAGTACTATCCGCTACGCGTCGAGAAAGCAGATTTCGAAGATCTGCCACGCCTGCACCCGATAAGGCAGAGCAGTGAATCGTATGGGTATCGTTTTGCGGAACAATGTCAACACCATCTATTTTATTCTGAATCACAACAACGTCAATCGCAGAAAACCTCGATCTCAAGTCTGCACAGAGAGCGTCCGAATGATCTTGCCCTTCGGTGATATCGTTCACAACCAACACCAGGTCACTCTGCTCAATCAACGAGGTTGTGATGCGGATGCCTTGCAGTTCAATACTGTCTGCAGTTTCTCGTAAACCTGCTGTGTCGTAAAGGTGGATGGCAAAGCCATCTACGAATATCGTCTCTTCCAGATAGTCCCGCGTGGTACCAGCAATATCGCTGACAATGGCTCTAGTCCTCGATAGTATGGCATTGAACAAAGAACTCTTTCCTGCGTTGGGATATCCCACAACAGCACAAAAGAAGCCGGAACGAAGCAACTCCGCAGAGCTCGCCGAATCCGCTAGCGAACAGGCATAGTCTCGTGTGGCTCGCAAGCTCTTTGCGAGTTGGACTTTATCAACGAACTCAACATCTTCTTCAGAAAAATCCAACTCAAGCTCCATGAGTCCGCACACATCAAGTAGTTCGGCACGGAGGGTGGCAAGGCGCTTTGTAAATCCGCCTGCTAGCTGACGTGCAGCTGTCTGCGCGCCAACCCTCGACTGAGATGCGATGAGGTCTGCAACGGCCTCTACTTGGGTAAGATCCAATTTATGATTGAGGAAGGCGCGCTTGGTGAATTCGCCTGGGTCTGCGAGTCGAACGCCCTGGTCAAGAAGTGTTGCGATCACCTGATCTACCACATGAAGTCCTCCATGACATCCAATCTCGACCACATCCTCGCCAGTGTATGAATTCGGTCCACGGTACAAAGAACACGTGACCGAGTCGATCACCCCGGCGCCACCTTTCCACCACCCATAATGGATTGTATGAGAGGGCGCAACATCTAGGTCTGCAGTCGTCGAAAACAACACCTTGACCGCAGGAATCGTCTGCGGACCCGACACTCGGATCACGCTCAAGCCTGCAGTACCAGGGGGCGTGGCTACTGCACAGATGGTATCGAAAGAGATTGCATCAGACATACCACAAATCTACAACACCATGTTGGTACTTATTGGTGCGGTTTTTGCTAGAAACATTCTAATACCTTGATGGATGTTATGATTGGACCAATCGAGTTCCACCTTCCCAGCGTCAGCAGCACAAGCGACTATGCGAGGGAATTGCTGCGCACCTATCCATTCGTGTTTGTGAGTGCGGCAAATCAGACATCTGGGCGAGGGCGGAAAGGGAAGACATGGCATGGAGACCATGGAGCTAACATCTACTGTTCATTTGGTCTCACGCATAGCGACGTACTCGTAGCCGACGATCTATCGGCCTACATGGCCAGAGGAGCCCTTGCCACCCTCTACACCCTCCGCACAACTGCACCGAGCATTCGCTTTCGGTTGAAATATCCGAACGATGTTCAGGCGTGGACAGGTTCTGGATGGGCTAAGATATCTGGTGTATTGGTCGAGCACGAGTTTCACGGTTCGAGATGTACTGGTACGATCGTGGGCATTGGGATCAACGTGGATCAAGAGGTGTTTAACGGGACGATTGACCAGTCCTGTACATCGCTACGTTTGCTTGGCGTTACGGCGCAACAAACGGCGATGCTGGGCCTGCTGAAACACGAGTTTCAATTGATGTTAGAAACGTCGTGGGTTGACGTGCACCGAGTTTGGGTGGAAGAACTGAGCGTGATAGGGAACCATGTTTCCGTAGTAGGTGTAGACGGGGAATGGACAGTTCAACGCATATTGTCCGATGGACGATTGGTCGTTCGAGAAGATGTGACACAACAAGAACGGATCATCAGCGATGGCGACAGTGTACGATACCAAGATCAACATGAATAACGTCGAATACGGCATTTGCGGTATTGATGTTGGTAATAGCCGAGTAAAGATCCATCATGACGATGTGTTCTTATCATTTCCGTACGACAAAGACTGGAAGAAAAACGTACAACACCACTTCCGCGATCATACCACGCAGCGGTATTTGATCGGGCTCTCGAGTGTGAATCCGAAGCAAACAACGGCCATAGTGAAAGTGTTGCAGCGTTGTCCTGGACACATGGTGTTGAACGCGCACATTCTACTCATGCGGAACGAAAAGCAATTGAATTTGGGTGCCGTTGAAAATGCGGGAATCGATCGGTTACTTGGAAGCATAGGAGCGATGACGAAGGTGAAGCCACCGATGATCACTGTTGATTGCGGCACAGCGGTAACGGTTAATGCCATTTCGAAAGACCATGTATTTCTTGGTGGTGTAATCTTTGCCGGATTGACTACGCAGTTGTTTGGTCTATCGAAACAAACAGCGGCAATTCCGGAATTGAAATTCCAGCCATCTCAAGAGAACATTGGAGTAAACACTCCACAGAGTTTGATGGCAGGTGTGAGTGCATCAGTATCTGGCGGCATCGCACATGCTGTTCGTAGTTTTATCGCTACGCAATTTCAGAATGTGAAAGTTCCCGTTGTGATGAGTGGTGGAGAGGCTCCGTACATGATGGACGATCTCAAGAAAGAGGGAATCGACGGCACGTATCATCAACACATGGTTACAGACGGAATTCTTGCGTTGCTTGCGCACGCGCAGTTGGCAGATATTCAAGACGCCATCATCGGAAAGATTTTGCACTAAGGGGTCAGAATGCGTGACCCAGACCGATGCTGAGTTGCCAATTACTAAAGCCCATCACATTTTCACGGCCTCCGAACATAAACCTTCCGGTCGTGCGAAGCGGGTCGTAGATACTCGTTGCATAGTCAATGCGGAACGGACCCACCGGAGTATCGAACCTATATCCTAGTCCGGCCGCCACAACAGACCCCGTTACCAATTCATTTAACGTCAACTTTCCATACAACGGTGCAGCCAGACGGTTGAAGCTGTTTCCAATATCACAGAAGAACGTGATTCCACTTCGCTCGACGAAGGATGCCCACGTATCGTTCGCATCATCTGGTTTCGCGAACGTCCAGCGTAGCTCGACCCCCAGCTCAAGTAAGGATCCGCTACCAACGAGATTCGACGTATAGTAGTCCTCACCGATCTTGCCAGTAGACGAATCGCGGAATACGCCAGACACAGGACTATGGAGCGCGCGCGACTGGAACGAGCGAATACTTGAAGAGCCACCAGAGAAGAACTGTCGCTCAATTGGCACGTAAAGATTGTTTTGATCGAATACTAGAATGTGACCCAGCTTCACCTTCGTTGCCAGGACCACTCTGTCTTTCACCTTCGCATATGCAGTATTGTAGAACTGAAGTCGTGCAAACTCGCCGGCTCCAAAACCTACCTCCAAAGCAACGTTTGAATACGTTCCCGTCTGAGGGTTCACAGGATTGTCTCGATGTTCTCCACGAACGGCAACACCCGGAAAGATTCCCGTCAATAGATTACTCGTTCTCTGCAGATAGGAGTCGAGCGCCCCGAACTGTTGAATGGTTTGAAACACCGTCAATGTATCATCCTTGTTGCGCGCGTTCGAGAGAGCTTCGGTGAGCGACGAAGCATAGTCTACGGGAACTTGACGTTCTACACCCAACGACAATTCATATCCATTGAAGTACGTGTACTTATTGAGAGTAACTGGCAATGCAAATTTTAGACCGCCAGACTCGAGACGAAACGGATCGATCAAACGACGCAATGAATACGTCGCACGAATCGAAAAACTAGCGCGCTGACCGAACACTTTGCCTACGTAGGGCCATGTTTCCGTAACACTCGTAATCGCCTCTGTCTGAATTGGTCTTCCTTGGAGGAGACTACTTACATCTTGAATCACGTATTGAGCAGTTGCCGCCGTCACTTGCGCACCATGAAACGTATTGCGATACAATGCTGTGGCACCAACACCAAGGTTCACATAGTTGTCTATGGCTGTCTGATAGACCATAACGTCAAAGCCAACATCGTACACTTTTGCATTCTTGGTGAACACTCGAATTGCCAACGTGCTATCTGTACTTCGTGGAAGGTCAGGTCGCGTCGAATCAAAAGCAAGTGTGTCTATCGCTACAACATCGAACGTCCCAAGTGACAGTAAGTTCGCTCGCGTCTTCTGGATTCTTTCTCCACTATACCACTCGCCAACACTGAACTCCAACTGACTTCGACGAATAGACTCGTTCACGCTGGGATATCCATTGAGACTCTCAAAGAACTCAATGTGTCCGATTCGGAACCGATTTCCTACCTCGAACAACACCACGATCGTGTCGTGTGTACGAGAGAGATCGGAGCCAACAACCGTTCGTACAATGCGAGATTTGAAGTAACCATTATTCTTCATCACGTCGAGCATTGAACGCGTGTTTTGCTCGAATTGGTGTTCAGAGTATGGAGAGTTCTTTGGCGTGTAAAATTCGAGCAGAGAGCCTTTTACTTCAGGAACGAGCGGCTCCAATCCAAGGTAGATAACCGTGTCGATCGAAGCACGCTTACCCTCGTCGATCACAAACGTGAGGATGTTCCTCTTCGATGCTGAATCATAGCCAAAGTCGTACGTCACACTAGCAGAGTGAAAGCCATTTTGGTTCAAATAGGCCATGAGCTCCGAGCTGTCGGACTCGGCAGTTCGTGGGTTATAGTACCGTAGTTCTTTTCGTACTTCTCGTTGAACCGAGTCGAGTCTCTCCAGAACCACCTTCGGTGTTGCCGGATTGCGATACAGATTTGTGAGGTAGTACCTCGACAGTTGACGTGTGAAACTCAACTCGCTCGCCCGCGATTGAATAACACCTAGGAGCTGATCTGTTTTCGTTAGGGAACAACCTAAAAACCGGACGCTTTGCAACTCACCAATATAGGCGCGACGAATGTCGTCGTCATTTGGCGTTGTTCCGGTTTCAGAGTGTTGTGCCAGACACTGCGCCACTCCCAGTCCAAAAAGGAATAGGAAGAAGACGCAACATCTATGAAGGCAATACATCTGCTGTGTTCGTATTCCAGAACAGATCAATAGTCGTTCATCAGATCATCATCTTCATTGAAGAAGATGTCGTCTGATGCCGCCTCATATTCAGGCCAAATATCCTCAATACCTTCGTACGATTGATCTTCTGTAGAATCGTCGAGTTCCAACAGATTCTCGATCACCTGTAGCGGTGCACCAGTTCTGTTCGAATAATCAATCAACTCTTCCTTGGTTGCTGGCCACGGCGCGTCCTCGAGCCACTTTGCAAGTTCAGGCGTCCAAAACATATCTGCTCCGTGAATTTGTTTGTTGTTGTTCGGAAATATTGAAACGGGCGCAAAGATACACGCAATGACATTGATGACGTACACTTTCTCGCACGGATTGTTGGTCGCGTGCCATCAAACGGCCAAAAACGCCTCGGCGATGAGCATATCTAGTGGTGTTGTGACCTTAATGTTCCGTTCGTCACCCTCCACACACAATACCGGCATACCGAGCGCCTCTACGAGCGAAGCGTCGTCTGTTGCCGAAAGTCCGAGTTCCGCCGCATGGGCATAGGCTTGCCGCAGCACGCTTGCACGAAAGCACTGTGGCGTTTGAACCGCCCGAAGTGAAGATCTGGGAAGCGTTGCCTCTACGACCCCTTCATCGAGCACAGATTTGATCGTGTCCCGAACACGAAGCCCCGGGATCGCCGCTCCGTGTTGCAGGGCGGCATGTCCCACCCTCCGATACAAGTCAAAGGTTGCAAACGGTCGTACCGCATCGTGCACGAACACCAACGTCGTATCTGAGATAACAGGGTGCTGTAAGGCGGCATGGATACTGTGTTGCCGCTCTGAGCCACCGTCAACGATCAACACCCGGTCGCTCTGAACATGTTGGGACGAGAGCGCATGATCACACATAGCTCGGTGCTCTGGATTAATCGCAATAATCACATAACCAACCTCCGGCATCGATAATGCCGTGCGGACGCTGTATGAGATCAACGGGATGCCGTGTACATGCCTGTACTGCTTCGGTACGTCTCCTCCAAACCGAACCCCACTACCTGCAGCGGGGAGTATGATTACCCAAGGTTCCATGGCTCAAAGATAGGTGTGTTGGCCGCCAACAAAAAAGGCGTGTCTCCCTTGGGAAGGCACGCCTTAGGAAAGAAATGTTGCTCTTAACGAATGATAGTGATCGGAAGCGACCGAAGGGTGCCATTTGTGCGAACTAATGCCGTATAGCAACCGCTCTGCGCAGTACCGTCATTCCAACGGATGTTTTGCTGATCAGAACTAACGGTGAATGTTGCTACCGCAGATCCGATGGAATTCAAGATCGTCAGTTCGGTACCTGCATGCAAGAGTGATCCGGCAAATGTCACCGAACCATTCGATGGATTCGGATAGGCATTGAGCTCAGACATTCCAGCAACTTCGATCACCGATGTTGGATCGTCTCCGTTACCTGTGAGGTTAAAGGAGCTGTTTCCTCCATTCGAAGAGATGATCTTCGCCGTGGCCGTAGCACCACCAAGTGCGAGCGGACTGAATCTGATGCAGACCTTACTCGTGGTTCCAGCTGCTATCGTGACCGGCATTTTTGTAACTACCGTGAATAGGGAAGCATTGCAACCGGTGATCTGCGCCTGGTCCAACGTAATTGGAAGCGACGAGTTGTTCACGACGTCTGCACATAACTCCAGCATGTTGTTCAAGATCACTTTACCAAAAGCGAGCGATTGTGGGAGCGCGTAATGCACAACGCCATTACCTGTCATTGGCGTACTTGCAGGACCTGTTGGTGTATTTGAACGAACCATCAACGTTGCAGTGCTCGTGCCCATTTGCGA
>JBBRES010000030.1:0-17123 GCA_038202665.1 Kapaibacterium sp. (SeqCode)
CTGTACGAGGTCCTCCACATCTGTTTCGTTTCGGATCATCTTTCGGATCAGGAACGATACGATGCGCTTGTACTTTGCCTGCAGCTTTGCGTAGGCATTTACGTTGCCGGCGAGGATCTCGCGGATGATGAGCTCATCCTCTTGCGAGGAATCCTGCGCCTGCTGCGGCTTTTGAGTCATAGAATCTTGTGGAAAAGCCCACGATACGGTTGCGGAAAGGGCGGGATTCGAACCCGCGGTACCGTTTCCGGTACACACGCTTTCCAGGCGTGCCAATTCAACCACTCTTGCACCTTTCCGTGAGGCAAATATACGGGCTTCTGGGGAATTCACCAGACCCCAAGTACCGTGAGTAACCTTCTGTGAATCATCGAGTTATTACAAATAGAGGAATTCGTAAGTTTACACGATGCAGAAGACTGCGTTTTTGGAGTATTGCGAGTGTTCATGAAGCGTCGGGGATTCCTACAAGGATTGATTGGTGCAGCGGCTCTACCAGCCGCTGTTGGGAGGCTCGTTGCCGAAGATCGATCAGAAAATCGACCACGACAATCGCTTGTACTTCCGAACGGACTCTCGAAAGGTTCGACCATCGGCGTTGTGGCCCCTGCGAGTAGCACGAACTCTGCCGATATGAGAGAATTCGCGTCTGCATGCTCTCAGTTTGGTTGGAACGTGAAGTTCGGACCGAACGTTACGAAGCGAAACGGCTACCTCTCAGCGCCTGATGCAGATCGTGCGCATGAGTTCATGGCGTTTATCGAAGATCCGGCCATTGATGGTATCATCTGCGCTCGTGGCGGATATGGTGTGATGCGAATCCTGCCGATGCTCGATTTTTCTGTGATTCGAGAAGCACGTAAGGTCATCATGGGGTTTAGCGACATCACAGCGCTCCTGATTGCCGCATATCAACTCAGCGGTCTTGTCACATTCCATGGCCCTGTTGCCTCAAGTACTTTTGATGAGTTCACGGTGGCATCGATGATGGGTTGTTTGACTTCACCAACAGACGACGCACGCAGAGGTGGGACAACATTTAAGGACGAGCGGCTCACAGTTCTTGGTAACGGAATTGCACGAGGCAGACTAGTTGGTGGCAATCTTGCCATGATCGCGTCTACACTTGGCACTCGCTACGAGATCGACACAACTGGAGCAATTCTCTTTCTTGAGGAGATCTCCGAGGAGCCATACCGTGTAGACCGCTTGCTCACGCAGTTGTGGTTAGCTGGCAAGCTCCAGTGTTGCGCAGGAATTGCATTGGGGAACTTTAGAGACTGCGAGTCAAAAGGACTTTCATTCTCGGAACCCTCGTTTACGCTGCAACAGGTGTTTGAAGAACGAATTTCATCCTTGGGCATTCCGGCCGTGTACGGACTGCCGTTTGGTCATGTAAAAAGTAAGCTGACGTTGCCACTTGGCGTAGAGGCAGAATTAGATGCTACAAGCAGAACGTTCCGTCTCGTGCAACCGTCGGTTTCGAAAGTGTAAAAAACAGATTGTATTCAGTTGGAGGAAGTGATATGAGAACATCTTTACGACGATGTGTTCGTGGCTTGGTGACACTGTCTTTGCTTGTATCGGGCATTGCCGTTTCGTTGGCTCAGACGTTTACCGTCTATAACGTGAATTCCACAGCATTCCCAAAGGTCACCGCATCGTATGTGGCTTTTGACCCTGCTGGAAACCCCTACCCTAGTCTGACGGCGGCTGATTTTTCTGCCTCGGAGAACGTCAACGGTTCGGGTCCAGTGAACATCAACCCTACGCTCAAACATGCATGTGTGGACATACCGGGAGATCCGGCCGCGAGCATATGTCTCGTGGTGGATGAGTCGAATTCGATGGGAGACATGGTCGGCAGTTCGAATCGCACCCGACTAGAGTTTGTGAAGGATGCTCTCAAGGGCTTCATTGGTCGGCTCCGGTTTGGCACGGGGACACAAGTGTGCATGATCGGATTCAGTGGAGTAGTTCGTCTTGCCTGCCCGTGGACTACAACAGCTGCCCAGATCGTGGACTCGATCGACAAACTGAAGCCTCTTTCAGCCACGAACTATAAGCTGCCGTTTAATGGCTCGCCGAACATGTTTACGCAACTGGCTATGCGCGATCCGGCCATTCCTAAATTCGTCTTCTTCCTTACCGACGGAAAGCCAAATCCGGCCATCGATTCCACTGTTCAGTTCATTGCGAAACAAACGTCGAGTGCACTGGCACAAGGTATTCGGATCTATTCGATTACGATCTCGGAACCCACCACAGACCCTACACTTGGAACAATCTGCACGAATTCGGGGGGTAAGAACATTGTTACCAACGAATCACAGTTGCTCGACATTTACAGTCTACTCGCCCTTGAAACACAGTTGCGCCGCGTCTGCACGCTCGAATGGATTTCGCCATACGCTTGTTCGGAAGCAGGACGCGACCGACAGGTTTCGTTTACGTTAAAAAAGGGCGCTGGCGTCGTTTCGACAGTAAGCTATATAGCACCACCGAATGCGGTCGCGAAGATGACGGTGAGTGACCCCGTAGTCTATTGTGGAGACCCAACTCCCTTTGGTGCATCAACCGGAATGGTAACGATCACGGCCACAAAGGCGCCGCTGACTATTAGTGGATTCGGCATCCTCCCGAATACCTATTTCTCCGTTCTCAATTGGGGTGGGACAGATCCTCCCTTTACGCTCGCTGTTGGTCAATCACGCACCATTACGGTCAACTTTACGCAAGGTGCATCGCGGGTATTCCGGTCGGCTACGCTTTCGCTATCGAGTTCGCCATGCCCAGAGAACATCAGCCTTGTGGGTGGCGTAGGACAAGTGCAATTGAGGTCGCTTCGTGGCGGCAAAACGCAGATCTATTCAACGTGCGACACGTTGCTTATCACGTGGGCTGGAGTAACGCCAACCACACCTGTACGCATTGACTACTCGGACGACGACGGAAAGACGTGGAAGGTAATCGCTCCTACCGCAACTGGTCTTGCGTACAAGTGGGTTGCACCGAGTGCCAGTACGAAATATCGTATCCGCACCTCTGTATCTCCTATCCCAACCTATGCGTGGGCCAAGCAGATTGGCGCCAATGGTAGTGATACAGCCTCGAGTGTTGCGGTTCTGCCGAGTGGACTCAAAGTGTATGCCACTGGTTGGTACGATGGCAACACAAACTTTGGAACTGCTGACGGCAGCACGTTCACGGCGGGTCCTGTTGCGAACCCTACCGGCAATATCGACGGCTACCTACAAGAATTCGATGGCGACGGCACCTTCCTTCGCACCATGCTTCTTACGGGCACTGGCACGAACGTCGAAAAAATCATAGGCGCTGTTACCGACAAATTCGGCAACACGTACGTTGCAGGTTTTTACACCAGTCCTAATGCAGAGCTCGGCATCAATACGATTGGTCAGCGCTTCTCCTTCCCAGCCGGACAAGGTGCAAGTAGCAAAGACGCGAGCAACATGTTCATCGTCAAACTCGATCCAACGGGCAACTTTGAGTGGTATCAGACTGGTCAGGGTAGCAATCTCTACAAGAGCACAACGGATGCGAAGAGCATCGGCATTCGTTACAATGCAACCACTGGCGATCCCGAAGTTGTGGTCACTGGAAGGTCTACGGGATTCATTCGAGTAGGTTCCTACCGCACGAACGTTTATGCCGAACAAAAATTCAGCGACAACAACCCACGGCAGTACTATCCCATCTACGATAAGGACGGCTATGTGACGACCGGCGGTCTTCAAGTGGCTGGACCACCTACCGGCTTTACGTATCAAGACACGATTGCTACAGATAATGCGGGTTGCAAGTACATGTCCAACCACTTCAAGGGCACGAAGAACTTTGGTGTTCCACCGCTCTTCTCATTTGCGGCAAATGGGACGAACACTGATGTGTACGTGACCAAGTTCTGTGCAGCACCGGCATCTGCCGATTCCAGCGACACATCGTTTACCGTACAGTCACCGCTGCTTGTTGCGAATCCAACGAATATTGCCGCCGACCCAACAATCGTTGGCGATTCAACAACAAAAACTGGCAACCTTATTGTTTGCAATCCAACACAGATTCCTGTTGTCATCAAGAGTTTCACGATTACTCCAAACAATGGTGAATTCAAGCTCTTGTCGAGCATCGTGGGTCAGCGTCTTGGCGCCGCAGGAGGTCCGACGTCGTGCATGACTATTGAGTTTCAGTTCAAACCATCCGGCACTGGAGCGCGCACCGCGACGCTGAATATCAATGGCGACTGCAACACGTCCACCGTACTTCAACTCACCGGCAACGGACTGCCGCCTTGTAAGGTAGATGCAACGGCAACTATCGACATGGGTAACGTTGTGATGGGTACAACACCAACGAAGACGGTTGCTTGCGCGCTGCGCAACAACAGTCCGAACGACCTTCTCGTCAGTCTCGACATCGTTCCTGCGAATCCTGAATTCAACGTGTCGCCGAAGGGACCGATTACGCTCAAGCCAGGAGAGTGCTATCCCGACATTACGATATCGATGTCCCCTGCTTCGCCTGGCGTCAAAGCAGCTACAATTGTGTACACACTGCCTACAGATTGTGGTAGTGCGAGCTCTGCAATCACCGCAGAAGTGTTCGCACCGAAGGTAATCATGGAGATGGTTGATTTTGGAAAGCGACGCGTGCTGACGGCGAACGACTCCTTGATCATAATCAAGAATCTCAGTTCACAAGACGCATTGATCACCGACATTCAAGTCACTCAGCCAAGTTCGAGTTTCCCGGACGCAACAATCATCAAGCCCGCTGTACCGTTTACATTGAAGCCAAACGAAGAAAAGAGTATTGCCGTGCGATTCACCCCTATTGGTCGCGGGCCGTTCGAAGTGATGCTGGCGGCAACCGTTCAGGGACAAGCAAAGACCGTTGATGGCGGTGCCAAGGGTATTGGGATTCTTCCTGCCATCATTGCAACCGACTATACGTTTAATGCCGCGCCAGTGGGTGCTCGCTCTATAGAAAATGGCATCGTGGTGATTCACAATACCGATAGCACAACGCCACTGTATGTGCAGAGTATCGATTGGTCGAATCCTGGACAAGCAGACTTTGAGGCGAACCTCGCTGCAACAGGCGCTCCGCTTTCCATTCTTCCGTTGGATTCACTCGTCATTCCTGTGCGATTCTTCCCGAAGAGCGGAGGCATGCATACGGAAAAGATCAGAATCATGCACGATGCAAAGTCGGGCCCTGATCCCATCCCACCCTACCAAGACTCGTATGCCACCGTTCGAGGTGAAGGACTTCAAGCATCATCAATCCCACCTGTTGATTTTGGAGATATTCTCACATGTGAAACCGCCACTCGTTCCTTCTGGATCAAGAACCCAAGCAGGACCGAGGCTTTTGTAATCTCTGCCGTAAATGGCACGGGAGACACAAGGGAGATTACGGTTTCTCCGTTGAATCCTCCACCTATGGCCCCTGGCGACAGCGTGCAGTTCACGGTTACGTTTAGTCCGACAGCCGTGTTGAATTATGTCGCAACCTATACATTCGTCAACCCAGTGAATCCAGATCTCAATGTTCGGATTTCTGGTGCCGGCGTGGTAACACCAATGACGTTAACGCTCGACAACTCAGCATCTGGCATTGTTGGATCTACCGTTGCCGTGCCGATAGCAATCTCGTATCCGTTGCCGCGAACAACGCAGTTCAACAACATCGATATCACGATTGCCTATCAGCAGGAAGCGTTGATGTTCGATACTGCCTATCAGTCGCCGCAGAATGCAGATTGGACGTGGACCGTTGTGACCGATACCCCTGGCTTGGTCGTCCTGAATGGGAGCAGAAGCGCAGGCGGCACAATCAACAATGCGGTCTTTGTTACCCCAGCGTTTAACGTCTTCCTCAATAAAGAACAGGCCATCCAGCTGACGCTCACATCGAACGCAAAGCTTCCGTGTATCGTCACAAATACCAACACGAGCCAGATTACCGTCACGAAGGTTTGCTTTACGGAAGGTCGTCTAGTGAAGTTTGGCATTACAACGTTTGGCATTGAGTATCCATTCCCAAGTCCGGCAACGGACGTGATCACGATTCCATATTCAACCGGCTTTGGCGTACCAACCTCGTTCGAGGTCTACGATCAGGTAGGAACGCTCGTTACTTCCGTGACAACAGCTCCTGAAGCATCTGGTGCGTATGAGATTGATCTACTCACAACGACCATGTCTAATGGCCTGTACTTTGTTCGCATGAATAGCGGGCCGTTTACAGCCACACGTACGTTCTCGGTCGTTCGCTAATCGACAAACTGCCGTCTACTTCAAGGGACACACTTCGGTGTGTCCCTTTTTTTTCGCCCTGGCGGCTCGAAGTGGTAGATTTGTATCCTGTCCCCCGCGCCACCCTCCCACCATCCCAACGAGCAGGCCATGATCGACCGCATCTCCGAAGCACTTGGCAACAACGCCTCTTACTATCTGGATCACACCTGTTCCACCATCACAAAAGAGCAGATCCACGTTCCCTCTCCATTGAGCGTTGACGCGATCTTTGCAAAAAGCGACCGAAATGCGCACGTGCTTCGCAACCTTCAATGGATTAACGAGACAGGTCGTCTCGCGAACACAGGCTATGTTTCCATCCTACCAGTAGACCAAGGAATTGAACACAGTGCCGGTGCTTCCTTCGCTAAGAATCCGATGTACTTCGACCCAGAAAACATTGTCAAACTCGCCATCGAAGGTGGGTGCAACGCCGTTGCTTCTACCTTCGGTGTTCTAGGAAACGTTGCACGCTCGTATGCCCACAAAATCCCGTTCATTGTCAAAATCAATCACAACGAATTGCTTACCTATCCGAACAAGTTCGACCAGATCATGTTCGGCACCGTCCAGCAAGCATATGATATGGGTGCGGCTGCCGTAGGAGCAACGATCTATTTTGGATCTCAGGAATCGGCGCGCCAGATCGTAGAAGTGAGTCAGGCATTTGCACGTGCCCATGAATTGGGAATGGCAACGATTTTATGGTGTTACTTGCGCAACAGCGCATTTAAGTCAGACAAAGACTATCACGTTTCCGCCGATCTTACCGGACAGGCCAATCATCTTGGCGTGACCATTCATGCAGACATCATCAAGCAGAAACTGCCCGAGAATAACGGCGGCTTTATTGCATTGAATTCGGGCGATTCCTCGTACGGAAAACTCGACAAGCGTATGTATACAGATCTTGCCACAGACCATCCGATCGATCTCTGTCGGTACCAAGTTGCCAATTGCTACATGGGTCGCATAGGCTTGATCAACAGCGGTGGCGCGTCTGGATCAAACGACATGGCAGAGGCCATCACAACAGCCGTGATCAATAAGCGAGCCGGCGGTATGGGCCTGATCTCTGGACGTAAGGCCTTCCAAAAACCAATGCCACAAGGCGTCGCATTGCTGAATGCAATTCAAGACGTCTACCTTAGCAATGAGGTCACAATCGCATAATGGCTTCTCCCACTCCCGTTGGAGCACTCCGAGAACTCAAGCGCCTCTTGCCGTATCTGCGTCGGTATCGTGGCAAGGTGGCATGGGGCATGGTCTTCGTGACCATCTCGAACATTTGCTCTACCACCATTCCACGCATCGTTGGCCAGACCATCGACGTAATCCGTAACACACGTGTTGGTGCGGACGACGTCACGATCTTGATCCTCCAGATTCTGGCACTCACCATCGGAAGTGGCTTCTTCATGTTTGCCACGCGTCGGACAATCATCGTGATGTCACGTCTTGTCGAAGAAGACATTCGCAACGACTTCATTACGTCCGTCCGTTCGCAGTCCCAAGAGTTTTTTCAAGATCGCAGCACTGGATCTTTGATCGCACACTTTACGAATGATGTAAGCGCCGTGCGCGAATTCATTGGGCCGGCCGTGATGTACACGGCAAACACGATCACAACGTTTGCATTCGCACTCTCGTGGATGTTCTTTCTGAATGCAACACTTACCGCCGCCATCGTGATACCAGTGCCGTTCATTGCATGGGCCACGTACTCACTTGGCAAGCGCATTCATCAGTCGTACAAACGGGTGCAGGAAGAGTATGAACTCATCACCACCCACGCTCAAGAAACATTCTCGGGCGTTCGTGTTGTTCGTGCCTATGCGCGTGAAGATCATGAGAGCGACCGGTTCAACGATTTTAGCAAGTCGTACTATCACAAGAACATGCTCCTTGCGCGATTCCAGTCGCTGATGATGCCCTCGATGACGGTGTTGTTCAACATCAGCTACATCGTCGTTATCGGAGTAGGCGGATGGCAAGTAATGCAGCACGCACTTACGGTTGGACAGCTCACGCAGTTCTTCATCTATCTCAACCAATTGCTCTGGCCCATTGCTGCGATTGGTTGGGTAACAGGAATGATTCAACGTGGTGCCGCTTCTATCGGACGACTTGGTGTGATCATCGACGCTGTGTCGACTATTCGCGACACAGAGCACACTGATACACGCCTGACATCGATATCTGGAAGCATTTCCTTCGACCACGTTACCGTTCGGTATGGATCGACCACCGTTTTGGATAATGTGAATGTGTTGGTACCTCAGGGTACATCACTTGGCATTGTCGGGCTTGTAGGGTCGGGGAAGTCGTCGATGATCGATCTCATTCCGCGACTCAGCGAAGTCACCGATGGCGCTGTTCGAATCGACGGACACGATGTTCGAACAATCCCGCTTACCACACTTCGAAGCGCTATCGCCATGGTTCCTCAAGAGTCGTTCCTCTTTAGCGACACGATTCGAAACAACGTACGCTTTGCGCGCGCAGCAGCATCCAACGAAGAAGTACAGTCGGCCGCGGATGTCGCCCAACTCTCCGGAGATGTTGCCTCTCTCGCTCGGGGTTTCGAAACGGTAGTTGGCGAGCGCGGCATCACACTTTCTGGCGGTCAGAAACAGCGCACTGCATTGGCGCGCGCCATCCTTGCCGATCCACGCATCTTGATCTTGGACGATGCACTGTCTGCTGTGGACACAGACACGGAAGAGCGCATTTTACGTGGTCTCCGAGGCGTGATGCAAGGTCGCACTACCATCCTCATCTCCCATCGCATCTCCACCGTCAAGGAATGTGATCAGATCATCGTCTTGCACCGTGGTGCCGTTGTCGAACAGGGCACCCATGCCTCCCTTCTTGCCCTACAGGGCTCCTATGCCTCTATGTATCAACGTCAACTCTTAGAAGAAGAACTCTCATGAACGTGAGCAACTCGGTACTCGACCTTGTGGGAAACACTCCACTTGTCCGCCTTCAAAAACTCAATGCAGGCATCGATGCAACCATCCTTCTGAAAATGGAGAGCGCCAATCCGGGCGGATCTGTGAAAGACCGAATCGGTATCGCCATGATCGAGGCTGCAGAGCAAGATGGTCTTATCAAGCCAGGTGATCTGCTCATCGAGCCCACAAGCGGCAACACGGGGATAGGTCTTGCATTGGCGGCAAGGCTCAAGGGCTATCAATGTTTGTTCGTGATGACGGATAAGGCCTCGAGCGAACGTGTGCGCTATCTCAAGGCGCTGGGAGCAGATGTCTTGATCGTTTCGAGTGCTGCAAAAATGAGTTCACCTGAGTACTACTGGAACACAGCGCATCGCCTCGCATCTGAGTTGCCGAATGCACACATGCTCAATCAGTACGATAATCCTGCCAATCCAGCTGTTCACGAACGAACAACAGGACCCGAGATCTGGGCCGATACGAATGGTTCGATAACGCACTTTGTGGCGGGCATCGGCACCGGAGGTACCATAACGGGAACGAGTCGTTTCCTCAAGAAAATGAATCCCCAGATCAAAGTGATTGGTGCAGATCCGGTGGGATCGTCGATTAAAACATTCAAAGAAACAGGTCGACTCGTAGAGGCACTTCCCTATTTGATCGAGGGCGTTGGTCAAGAGCGTATCCCAGGAAATCTCGATCTCAACCTCGTCGACGAGATCATGAACATCACAGACAAGGATGCATTCATGACGGCTCGGGCCCTCGCGCGCGAAGAAGGCATCTTTTGCGGTGGATCTTCAGGAATGAATATTGCAGCGGCTCTCAAGATTGGTGCGCGCTTACCAAAAGAGTCCGTGCTGGTCGCCATCATTTGTGATACTGGCGAGCGATATCTTACCAAGCATCACAATGATGAATGGCTGAAGGAAAAGAGTTTGCTTGAGAACGACCGATTCATGGTGCGGGATGTGTTGGCCACCAAACGAAATCGTGGTTCACTTCCATCCATGATTAGCGTCGTGCCAGAGGCAATGGTGCAAGAGGCACTTTCGCTGATGAGTTCGTATGAAGTATCAGACCTACCCGTGATCGCAAACGATGAGCTCGTTGGAATCATCCGCGAGAACAAACTCATGAGCGCTGTGATAGAAGATCGTTCGAACATCGAGCGCTCGGTAACCGACTACATGGAACGCCCAGCACCAGTGATGGATGCGCACGAAGACGTGAGTGCGGCAATCACCCGTCTCAAAGACAATCCTATGGTCATGGTGCGAGAGTTTGGCAGGCTCGTTGGCGTCCTCACACGTCACGACGTGCTCGACTACCTTTAAGACTTCTCTTCGGGCTTCCACCACGTAAGATCCACTGCATCCTCGCCTCCATCCACGCCAAGGATTGTTCCATTGATCCATTGTGCTTCGGGCTTCACCAACAGACAAAGCACTTGGGCAATGTCGTCCGGAGTGGTGAGTCGGTGATTCGGATTTCGCATTAAGGCATTCCCCATGATCACTCCGCTTCCCGGGATCTTGTCGAGTGCGGGCGTATGCGTCACACCGGCACGAATAGAATTAGCGGTGATACCATACGGAGCAAGTTCCATGGCAAGCTGGCGGATGTATGCCTCCATGGCTGCCTTCGCACCACTCACGGCACCGTACATTGGCAACACACGCGAGGATCCTGCGCTTGTCAGTCCAACAACCCTACCGCCTGGACCCATCATTCCCAGACGAACCACATCCTGCGTGTAATACAGGATACTGTTGGCCATCACATCCAATGTCATTTCGAGATTCTTTTGAGAAATGCAGTCATTCGGAGAATCCGCCAGAAAAGGCTTAAGTGTGCCGAATGCCAACGAATGCAAGAGTAAGCGGATTGTGCTCCCCTCGTGTGCATCGAGAATGCCACGAATCGACGTCATGAGCTCGGCACGTCGCTCGGCATCAGCAGCGTTGATATTGAAGAAATGACTCTGCACGCCAAGTCCACGCAGTTCTGCTTCGAGCTCCGCTACCTGTTGGAGTCCGGCAGCTCTGTCCAAGTGCACTCCAATGATATTGACCCCTTCGTGTGCAAGTGCGCGAGCGGCAGCCTTTCCAAAGCCGCTGGATGCTCCTAAGATCAGTGCGTACAGATTTGTGGCCATGCTTGTAGTCCTTGTGTTCAATGTGAAGGTGCAAAGTTAGGGAGTTCGTAGAAAGATGTAGCCGCCTTTTGTGGCACCCCACACCTGCTCACCGGATGAACTGAATCCACGGTCCCAACTGATTATGGCGTTGGCATAGATTTTTACTTCACTCGTTGCAAATGCGGCGCCTTTGAGTTCACTCGAGCAAGCCATGCCTTCTGTAGCGCCTTCAAAGTGTCCGTTCGACTCGCGCAGGAAAACCTGGCACCCGTCTCGAAGCTTCAATTGCTCAGGCGTCAGGCTATCGAACGTCGTTGTATCCGACCACCCACCAATCACCGCTGTGGGATTCGGGAGTGCATACACGGCACTTTCCAACGTCCTATCCTCGTTGCGATGAAGGCGGTAGACGCGCTGTCTGTAGGGGGCCTGCAACGACGTAGACATGGCCTGCTCTACGTACACCCAGATCCCATCCGTTCGTGTTGGCCAGACTCTGCGCATGTGCAAGCGAACATCGAAGAACGAAGAGTCGCGAGCAGACTGTTTTTCGCTCGAAAACGATCCAGACATATAGGACGCCAGTGTATCGAGATCTTTGTCTTGTTGCGCAAACGCAGACGTAGCAGTCACAAACAACAGCGTAAGCAGAATGATGCGCATGACGTCCTAACGGAATCGTTGAACAAGTTCATCATACGTAATGATGATGTACGTAGGCTGTCCACTTGGAGAAACGTGTGGCACCGCGCACGCAAAGAGATCGCGCACCAATGCTGCTAACTCATTCGCTTGCAAACGGTCTCCTTTTCGAATGGCCTGTCTGGCTGCAAACAAGGCGATGATACGTTCGCGCCGGATGTTCGATGGGATCACTCCTACTTCTTCGATGGCATCAAGCATATCCATGAGTGTTCGTTCTTCGTTACCAGGCCGAACGTCACTGGGAACGGCCATCACATCTACACTATTGTCGTCAAGAACCTCAACACGGAATCCGAGGGCAATGAATTCTGGCAGAAACTCGCGGAGCAACACGGCATGCGATGGCGAGAGTTGCGTTCTCACAGAAAAGAGCAGAGCCTGTCCGGCCTGCGCTTCATCTGTCGACCTGCGTACCAGGCGCTCGTAGATAACGCGTTCATGTGCTGCATGCTGATCTACGATTACAACGCCTTCGTTGGAATACGTAATCACAAACCGTTGATCTACCTGCAAAGCCTGCATGGTGCGCTGCTCTTGGACATCGTGCTCGGTTCCTTGAAACAACGACGCATACCCATCTCCCATCTGCACCTTGCCACCCTGCCACTGTCCGCTTCGCTGCATCGATGGCATCACTTCGCCCGTCAGACGATTGATGATGAGCGCACTGCCACCTTGTTGTGGAAGTGATTGAAGGGGGGAAGGAGCAAGGCCGATGTCCGACAGGAATGCGGGGACAACGTTTGCCTGCTGCAGTGCTCGTGCTACTGCCTGCTGAACAAGCAAGTACACAAGCCGTTCGTCGTCGAACTTTACTTCATGCTTTTGCGGATGCACATTCACGTCTACACGATGCGGATCGACAGATATCGTGAGTACGAATACCGGCTGTCTGCCCGGCTCCAACAGATGTTCATACGCAGATGCCACTGCATGGGCATGGTATCTGCTGGTGATCGACCGATTATTGAGGAAGAGGAACTGTCCGCTGCGACTTTGTCGCGCAATAGATGGTAATCCGACAAACCCATCAATACGAATTCCGTTTTCATCTGCGTGACAGGATATCAACGACTGCGTCACATCGATGGCGAGAATCTCTGCAATGCGTCGTTTTAGATCTGTGGCATGTACATCAAAGACGAGAACATTTCCATCGTAGAACGTGAACCGAACGTGCGGACGCGAGAGGGCAAGCCGCTGCATCGTATCGGAAATGGCTCGGAATTCTGATAGGTCACTTTTGAGAAACTTCCGACGTGCAGGTACATTGTAGAACAAGTTGCGAACAAGGACTTGCGTCCCCACATCGCAGCCATCCGCCTTTATCGATGCCGCTTCACCCGGGCGCGATGTAAGCACCCAGCCCGTTTGTTCGTTCGTTCGACGTGTGCGAATCTCTACATCAGCCACTGCGGCAATCGAAGCAAGCGCCTCACCTCGGAAACCGAGCGTGGCGATGGCATGCAGATCTTCTTCTGAAACAAGTTTGCTGGTAGCGTGCCGGATAATGGAGAGCTCGATATCCTCGCGAGACATGCCGGCCCCATTATCAATCACATGCATCAGTTGTTTTCCGGCGCCCTTCACAACAACTGTTACGTGCGTGGCACCCGCGTCGATACTATTCTCAACAAGTTCTTTGATTGCCGATTCAGGGCGTTGTACAACCTCACCCGCGGCGATCTGATTCGCAAGATGTTCCGAAAGAATGCGAATGGGCATTAGCGCTGCTGCCAAATAGTGCGGAGGAACGGTCGTATCCACGCACGTTGATACCGAGTACAGTCCATGTACTCAGACATTCCTCGGTCTTTGATAGGTGTTCCGTTCACGATCCAATCCGAATAATACCGTTGGTAAAACGGTCCGTTTTCAACGACCACCGCATTCCTACACAACACATCCAGTATCTGGCCCGATGGCAATATGCCACGGCAGGAGATATTCCGGTTGATGCGAAGACCCATAAAGGAACGTCGACGTTGCGATGCAGTAAAGACCACGGAATCACATACATGGAGTCCGTCGGCATCGGCAACTCCTAACCATACAAAGGGCTGCGCTGCTTCTGGATTTGCAAGATACACGATGGTTCGATCTGCATCATGCACTCTGCCCCAATACCAATCTCCATGGTCTGCCTGCAGAGGTCGTATCCCCACGTTGTGGTCGTGGTACCCGAATCCATTCCACCGTGCCACCTCCCGAACAACCCCAGACTCAAGGAAGCTCAGTTCAACCGAGGCCTCGCAGCGAGGAGCCGCAATAATCCAGGCGTGGGGTTCGGATGCCGTTGATGAACCCGCTGGAAACGACAGCGGTACAAGCGTTGCCGAGATCTGGACGGCGTGCGGCATGCTATCTAGCTGTGTTCTGGCGTGTATCTGGTACGACCCGTCTGTTTCCCTGCGTATCGACACCGTAGCGGCTCGTACATCGCAGTCCGTTGCAGAAAACGAGCAGTCCGCCGCGGCCACACCATGAAAGGCCGTGGCAATCCGAGCACCGTCATGATAGACGGAAACCGCGTAGCCACAATGATCATCCGGATGAACCACCTCAGACTTTGCAAGGGCGGCAAGGTAGTCTGGCGACATCGGCATGCCCCGAAAGACGATCACCACAATACCCCATTCGCCAGATTGGGATTGTGCATCAGCGTACCACCACTCATAGGCGCCCGACGTGGACAGCAGATGTGCGTGATCGAAAGAATGTCCGCCAAGAACTTGCATAGGGTATACGGTGTTGTTTGACAAAGTTATCACTTCGGCGTTCGTATGTTACCACCACTCCTATGCACACCATCATTGTTGTCTACCAAGTTGCCATCTCCATTGTTACCGTTGCTCTGTTCGCAATAGCTGTGTACAACGTGCGGCGGTTCGTCACGCTGCCAAGAGAAGCCAGCGTTTCATCCACACGCGTATCCGTCCTCGTACCAGCACGCAACGAAGAGCGCTGCATCGAGGCATGTATCACGTCGCTGTGCATGCAAGACCACGTCAACATGGAAGTGATCGTTCTTGACGATCAAAGCACGGATTCCACGCCGAACATCCTTGCCGCCCTCCAGAAGAGATTTCCCGACCGACTTCGTGTGATCAGCGGTACAGAACTTCCACCAGGATGGGTTGGCAAGAGCTGGGCATGCTCTGTACTTTCACAACATGCAACGGGCGACGTGTTGCTCTTCACGGATGCAGACACCACACATCAACCTCATTGCATTCGAAGTGCCGTGGCCATGCTTGAAGAGCAACGGCTCGATATGTTCTCGCTCATTCCCTTCGAAGAGATGCAGACGATGGCCGAGCACATCGTCATACCAATGGTGCATCTGCTTTACTTTGCCTACGTGCCGAACGATCTGATCATGAACAATTCGCGTGTTTCACTGTCGGCCGCGAACGGCCAGTTCATGTGTTTCCGACGTGGCTCGTACGAAAAAGCAGGCGGACATGCGGCCGTTCACAATGCTCTCGTCGAAGATGTGTTCATGGCGAAGCACATGAAGAAACTGGGAATGCGCATTGCTCTTGTCGACGGAACACATGCGGTCTCGTGCAGAATGTACACGTCTGCTGCGGACGTAACGGCGGGTTTTAGCAAGAACTTCTTCCCCGCCACGTCATACAACCTTCCGCTTACGGTGTTGTTTTTGATCCACCTTGCCACCGCCTACATAGCGCCGTTTGCTTTTCTTGTGGTAAGCCCAGCGATGAGCATTCTGCAACTATCGATGGCAGCTGGCATTCGTTTTTTGATTGCGCGCAGATTTGGTATGCCGCTCTGGCATACGCTGCTGCAGCCGCTCACAGCAGCATGGTCGATCGTCATTGGCATCAACAGCATTCGGTGGGCGTACTCAAAGCAAGGTTCACGGTGGAAGGGCAGATCGTATTCACGTCAGGATTAACCATGCAACAGCGCTCAGGTTTTGATCAGTTCATGGATCTCTTTTTGTTGCGTGTGCAGGCGCCGGAAGGACATGAAGACCGACCGTACTACACGACCGGATCTATCGTGTTTGCGGCAATGGTGAGAGTAGCCATCATCGGTGTGATCACCTTGATCCTCTCCGAGCGCATGTCGTCTGACACCATTTGGTACGTTGCTCTCTTTGCCATATGGCTTGTTGGGGTATGGCCTGCGCACTTGCAATACCAGCGATTCAATGCACACGTGAAAACGCTGCAAACAGGGACGCTGTGTGGAGCGTGTCGCCATTTCAACCCTACGAATCAACTCTGCACGGTGATGGACGTACACGTTACGTCCGACGCACCGCCGTGCGAAGGAGAGGCCTGGGAGCCGCTTCAGCACTAGAGATCTTCGATCGACCGCAGCTTGTAGATTCCATCGTCACCAACATCAAAATGGAAAACTTTTCGAACGACGTTGGCATACGTCCACACTTCCTGAGTTGCATCTCCGGGTGAGAGTTTCTTCTCCACCTTCGTTGGAGGGCCGTGAAGGATGTAGATTTTGCCACGCTCGGTACGCGCGCCATCCGGCTCTTGAATTGTCGAGAATTCAAAGAATGCTTCGTCGACACGTCGATAATACTCTGCCATTCGCTCGTTATACGTTGTTGTTGGAGTGCCATCAAGTTTACGCCAGAACGCCATGATGTTCGACCGCCGTTCACGGTCGTTTCCTGCATCAATAGAATCCATCTGTGCATCGGTAAGAACGTATCGAGCGATCTCGATCGCGTACGACACATTGCGCAAACTCAGCGGCATCAACTCCCAAAACACTTGAAAACGTATATCAATTGTGTCGTTGTCGCGCTCACCAACTAACGTGAGTCGATATCTGCCGGGAACAAGTCCCGACACAGGAATTGGCACACGAAGCAAGGCCACTTTCGATGGTGTAGTGGCCGCAGCACTCGATTCTGATCTATCTACCACCTCTACGTACGGCGCGTCGTTCGTAGACCGATCTGAGATCATAGGAACCTTGCCCGGTTCCGAACGCACTTCACCG
>JBBRES010000031.1:0-17020 GCA_038202665.1 Kapaibacterium sp. (SeqCode)
GTGACGAGTGACAAGTGAAACGTGACATCCTGCCCGGCAGCCTCCCGGCAGCTGCCGGGAGGCTGCCGGGAAGGATTTGAGGTCGTGGGGAAAACGCGTAGCTTCATGAGATGTGGAAGTATTGCGTTTTGATTGCCATCACGATGGTTCAGGTTCGTGCGGCGGATTCGACAGGTGTCCATTGGTGGCTGACCGCTAGTGGATATGCTTCGGCGTATTCCTCGGACGAGGGGTCTCAGCCGTTTCACGACCTCGTGACAACCTCACCACGTTCGGGCGTAGGCGGCAACATGATTGCAGGCTCGCTCTCCGGCACCTATGGCGTGCTGTATGGCGCGCTCACATTGCAGGCGGGCGATGTGCCAACGGTGGTTTGGCAGCCTGCCTTTCCGTATGTGCAGGAGGCGTGGCTTGGCGTGCATCTTCAAGACGATGTGCGACTCGAGGCCGGTGCGTTCATTTCGCACCTTGGCGTGGAATCGATGATTCCATTCGAGAACCTGATGGGTATCATCTCGATCGCAGGCTTTTTTGACCCTAACTTTTTCGCTGGCGCAAAAGTGTATTGGGATGTGTCTCCCACGGTTACCGTGCATGCAGATGTACTCACATCGTACAGTGGCTTTCAGTACGAGGGATCTATTCCTGCGTTTTGTGCCAGTATGATTTGGAAAGCGGACACGACGCTTTCCGTATACGTGAATTCCATGGTGAGCGATGAACCACTCACACAAGGAACGCAGCTTCAATCCTACACGAACATCTATGCCGAATACAAATCATCACAGATCCATGCACTCGCAGAGTTCAACGTTGGATGCGAACTGCCGACAGTAGATCACGGCACCTATCCGATGACAAGTGCGCAGCTCACCGTGTTTCATTCCGTTCTTCCCACGCTTGCCATTGGAATTCGCGGAGAGATTATTCTCGACCCTCATGGCATCATGGCCAACGATCGGTATCCCGCACCGTTGCCGATCACGATGTTGAATGCGGCTGGAGTGACGGGTTCTATTCAGTTCCGACCGAACAATTGGGCGCGCATTGGATTTGATCTTCGAAGAGTGTCTGCGTTGGACGCCACGTCGATCATCGACGTAGACCCAAACATATCGGCACGCACCGAAGCCGTGTTGAGTGTCGACGTATTCCTACAGTAGCTATCCTCGCGGGATTGCTTGCGGATACGTGAACATATTCGTTGGATCCACCTGCTGCTTTACGCGTTTGAGTTTGTCGAGATTCGAACCATAGTAGGCGTCGAGATAGTTCGTTTGTCGACGATCGATAAAGTTTTGATAGCAGTGTGTTGACGTATGTGGCGCCATCTCTTCATGAAATGCATCAAGCCACGCATAGTTGGCTGTAAGAACGCTTCCCTCGTCTGCTGGAAGCCACTCAAGATCGATTGATGTGATCATGGTACTTCCGCGATGTACAAAGGCGGTGTCGGCGGGCGCCGTATCGTTAATCACGCCACCCATCAGAAAATACTTCCACGTGCCTGCAACACTTGTCCCAGGCCATGCGCGCATGTTGCGAAAGATTGTCGCAATAGCATCTGTCGATAACGCCTCCGTGGCAAAACGCGATCGCTCATGTGAATATTCGGGGTCGCCCTCTTCCGACAAAAATTCCTGTCCGTCCCAGTAGCTCATAGGAACCACATTGCTCGAGAGAGGCGTGGCGATGTTGATAGTGGGTTGAAGAAGTGCACCAAGTTCTGATTCTGTGCCAACGAGCTGACCTAATACATTCACCACCAGCGTGCGCGATGCACCACTAGGTGAAGCAATCACCGATACTTTCATACCAAGTGCATTCGGCGCTGCCAACGCTATTTGTTGAAGCGCCGTAAATACTTCTTCGAGCTTCGCATTCCAGGTGATGTTGAACACAGTGATGTTCGGTGCAGCAAATGGTGCAAACACAAACTGAGTGTGCACTCCGAAGTTTCCACCACCAGCACCACGGATCGCCCAGAACAAATCTGTGTTCTCCGTATCGGAACACACGAGCACCGCACCATCTGCGGCTACCATCCGCGTAGACACTAACCGGTCGCACGTGAGTCCGTGCGCGCGCATGTTAAAACCAATTCCTCCGCCAAGAACGAGTCCAGCTACCCCTACCTCCTTACACCTTCCATGCGTGATGGCCTGACCCTTCGCACGCAAAGCCACATACACATCCTTGTTGCGAGCGCCTCCACCAACAACGGCATTTCCGGTAGATGAATCGAAGGCGACGGAGTTCATGCGAGAGAGATCGAGTTGCAAGCCGGACGTCATCGAGTACGCCGCATAACTATGTCCACCCGATCGCGCAACCAACGCAATGCCATGCTTCTTTGCCCACAGCACACACGTGCGCACATCGGCCTCATCTGCGCATTGCGCAATGCCTGCGGGCAACGTACCCGCGTACTGCAATGCCCACGGTTTTGCTCGATCGAAATATCCCATCGACCCCGGCAAGAACACATCACCCGTCAGAGAGGCATCTAACTCCGACCATATCTGCGATGGATCTGTGGTGGTTGGCGACGAACAACCCGTTACCCATTGCATTCCTTGCGAAGCAACGGCAACGCCTACCAACGCTCGAGCGCCGGTGACGAGAAACCGCCGACGTGATGTTGATACGTTCATCATCTACTCACAACAAGCAGTGACGGATGTTGTTGATCTACCTGCACCACATACATCGCTGCTGGTAAGGAGGCAAGGTGGAAGGTTGCCTGCGTTGTAGGTGTATGTGTGTACTCCGCGACAACTTCACCGATCATGTTCCTGATGATGACGTGTGTATAGGGAGCGACTGATGCAATGGTGACGTATGACGTAGAGGGAACGGGATACATCGAAACGCCATGAGGACTTTCGCGCATCTCGGCAACGGATGTGGTAGTGGATGTGTCGACAACGACGAACTGACCCATCATGCCCTCGTCTTCATGCAGCGCAATATGACAGTGGAACATATATGGATGCGTCGCGTCGGCGAAGTCACTAAACCGAGCAATGAATCGCACCGTTTCTTTCGCGTTCACAAGCACAACATCCTTCCATCCTTGTTCGGCTTCAGGCGGCGCCACGCCTTTGCGCGAAAGGAGATTGAACTCTACGTCGTGAATGTGAAAAGGGTGACTGAAGTTACCTGAGTTTGCAATCTCCCAAATCTCTGTTGCACCGAGTGGTACTGCATAGTCGACGTAGTCTTCATCGAACAATCGATGATTGATAACGAACGACACGCCTGCATTTCCTGCAATGTTTGTGTCTGTTATCGTGAGTTTTCGTGTGAACGTTGCATCAACTTCTTTCAACGCATCTATCGCCACGAGTTGTGTAGGAATGGCAGTGATGGGTGTTGCTGTTGGAGCGCCGACCACAATGTGCAGGATGTTGAAATCGATGCGCGCCAATGCATTTACAAACGGCTCAACTGGAATTCGGTCTCCACCTGGCACATTCTGTGCGAGCACAGAATTGAACGCCTTGAGGAACAAATCCTTCCCCATATCGGCCGAGAAATCCACGAGAATCTCGATACGCTCCCCGGACGAAAGCAAATAGCGTGTTACAGAAACCGGCTTTGCAAGAAGTCCACCATCACTTGCAATCACATGGAATGCACGCTGATCACTGAAGCCGAGATTGTACGAGCGCTCAGTGGATGCGTTCAACAACCGAAAGCGAACTACTTGCGATGGTGCGCTGAACTCTGCGCGAAACACTCCATTCACCTGCATGGAATCGCCGTAGGGTTTGACTTTGATTTGCTTGCTTGCGTCGATGGCGCGATCGCTTAGCGCCAACGGTACATCGTCCACACCATACGTGCGAGGCAGTGCCAGAGCGGCTTCTGCGTCATCGCGAATGATAATCATCCCGCCTAACCCCATCAGCAATTGCTCTTGAGCCATCATGTGAAGGTGAGGGTGATACCAGTACGTGGCCGCATGATTGTCTACTTTCCAGTACGGACTCCACGTTGTACCGGGTGGTATCGGTTGGTGCGGACCTCCGTCCATCACGGCCGGCAAGTGCATTCCGTGCCAGTGTACCGTGGTGGTGTCTGCGAGCTCATTCTTTACCACCATGTGCACAGAGTCTCCCTTGTGCAAGATGATGGTAGGTCCCCAAAAGGCGCGACCCGTTTGCTCTGCATTGAACCCGGCGGTCATCGTCATGGTGTTGCCCCACCACATCATCGACCCTGGTTTTGCCGTGAGTACAATTGTCGATCCACTGACCGTGTCGGGTATCCATACGGGATTGTAGGACTGCGCGTAGACCGTGTAGAAGGTGCAAACGCAGGTAAGGAGCAAGGAGGCAAGGCGTGTCATCGAACATCCGTAGGTGTAGGGTGTGACTTATGGTATGGCTTCGTACTGATATCCCAACACCGATTCGTCCGTTACGGAACCGGGTGTGTTCTTTCCATCGGTCTTGAATGTGAATGGCGCCATCACATCATTGATGTTCGCTCCCATTGGTCCGCCCGACACCGGCACATACGTGCGGCCATGTCGCTTCATCCAAGCGCTCCACAGTCGGTCGATGTTCGCATGATGGATCCAGAACACGGGATCGTTTGGCGACGAGGCTTGCGTCATGTTTCCTGCGATCATTTTACCTCCACTTGGTACAACACCGCCAACCCAAATGTGTACGACGTTGTGTTGCTGACTTCTCCGTTCGGGCGTAGGAATCACATCCATGATACCGTCTTCACAGGTGTCGCCCCTTGTGCCTCGCCACCCTTCAAGCGCATTACGAAAGCTGAGTGCAGAGTCTACCGAGCTATTCCATGGCGCAGAGTCGTACGTGGCAATGTTCAATGTCTGCTCTATCTCTGCTGCATTGGGAAGCACCACGCTACTGTCTTTGAACTTCGTGAACGCTCGCACCAAGTAGGGAACAGGATTCGGATCTGTGTCGACGTCGTCAAAGATTGAGTCGATATCGTCTGTGTCAAAAATGCGGATCTGGAAGGAGTCCTTTTGGAACGGACCCGACGTAACGGCATACCCTTGTGCCGGATCTCCATCTCCCCCCATGAAGTCGCTCGCGAACACCGTGCTCACACTCGCTGCATTTGTCCAGTCCCAGTAGGGAATTGTAATGTCTTTGCCACTCACAGTGCGCAGTGCACGTTCGAAGATGTCCAAGTAAATGCGGTGCCATGGAAGGAAGCCAGGGTTTTGATGCGCGGGATACATTCCATTCATGTCTGTGCCCATACAGTAGAATGCTTTGAGGTGCCAGTACACAAACTGATCGTAGTAGTTCAAGGATGTATCGTATGGCGACTTCACGGTCTTCAATTGCTTGATCGCAGAAGTGAAGTCTGTACGTTCCTGTACTGTGAGCGAGAGCACGTTCTTACGTGTGCGAAGCGCTGAGGTAGCAGGATCAGTGGTGGAGCATCCAATGGAACACAACATGCTTGCGGCTGCGAACAGCGCGCCAACAAGCGTCCGAGTGTAAAGTATTGGTGTCATACGCGCCTTTCGTATACAGTGATCGAGAGACTGCAATATGGTTGAGAAGTGCAATACGTAGTATGTTTGCCGTAGGTGTTCAGGGGTGAACACACAATATTTACGCACTGCGGGGTTTCGTATGCGACAGCAATTACGCGTTGTAATCTTTCTTACAATGCTCGGTTCAACGGCGCTCTATGCTCAGCAAGAGCTCGTTCAGCCTAAAGAGGTTCGATCGGTAGATAGGGTCCTTACCGATACGCTGACCATGAAGATTTCGCCAATCACGTTTGGCAGCACTACGATCACGTCGCGTCTCTACAACGAGAGTTGTCCGGGACCAACGTGGCGGATCAAGGCCGGAGATCTCATGCGGGTGTTGGTGAAGAATCAACTGCCACCAAATCCAGATCAAGACAGTGCCGATGAGGGGAACTATCCTCAGAAGCTGAACACCACAAACTTGCATGTGCATGGACTGAATGTTTCGCCAAAGGATAGCTCAGATAACATTCTGTTGTCCATTCCTCCCGGCACCAACTTCCAGTTTCACATTCAGTTGCCGGACGATCATGCATGTGGCACGTACTGGTATCACCCACACCATCACACGTCAACCTACGGTCAGGTGATCAGCGGTCTGGCAGGCGCTATCATCATCGAGGATGAGGAAGACACAACACTTACAGATCCGAAACTGCTGGCGATTGCCGATAGGATCTTCATCTTCTCTACGTTCACGTATGATTCTGCTGCAAAGACGCTGCTGCATCCTCCCCGCCTTACCTCTGCCACGGCCTTCTCTCCGTTTCCGGGAATCGAAACACCCATTCTTGCGAATGGGATGGAAGAAGCAAAGGTCACCTTCCGTCCAGGCGAGATTCAACGTTGGCGGTTGATCAATGCAACGTTTGAATTGAATGCGGACGTGCGCTGGTTGAAGATTGTTGGAACGGATACAACCGTGATGACGCATCTTGAGATTGCCAACGACGGACTGTACTTCCCTTCCGCCCTGCCGGTGCAACATACGCTTGTCCCAACAGGTGCGCGTGCCGACGTGCTTGTGACGGCTCCGTCGGAAGCAGGTACGTATGTGATGGAGCTCGTCACGAAAGACCGTAATCTGGCAGTAGTAGCTCGTCGCATGTTGATCACGATGGTTGTTGCGGGCGACCCAATCGTACCTGCTATGCAGATGCCTACGCGACTTCCACGCGCCGTACCTGAAGGCACAATCACAGACAGCGAGATTACGGGAACGAAGTCTGTAATCTTTAATATTGGAGATCTGTCGAACATTGGTAAAGACTCGTCTCTTGTAACACGGTCGTTCACCATTAACAATGCAGCGTTCAATCACGACGTAGTAAACATGACTGTTCAAGTTGGTACTGCTGAAGAGTGGACCATCCAGAACACCAGCACTGCAACGCATCCATTCCATATCCATGTGAACGAGTTTCAGGTAACTGAGCGCAATGGCGTAAAGTTGGATCCGCCGATTTGGCACGATGTGTTGTTGCTCGACACCATGAGCACGTATAAGATTCGCATGCGTTTTGTGGACTACGATGGAAAGACCGTGATGCACTGCCACTATCTTCCACACGAAGATTGGGGCATGATGAACTTGATCGAGATACTACCCGCCGCCACTGGTGTACACGACCGTCCGTGGGAGGCTCCGCCAATGGCCTTCCCGAATCCGATTGTAGGTCGCATCGATCGCATCTCGGTTCGTATTCCAGAATTCCTAACCGGAAAGTCGATGAACGTCTCGTTGTGCGATATCACAGGCAAAACCGTTCTTTCGCAACGAATTGAATCTGTTGCAACCACGCTCCTTCCCGTTGATGTGTCTGCGCTTTCTGCAGGCACGTACTATTTGCGCGTAGACGATGGCAATGCATTCCGTGAAACCGATATGCTTGTTCTTGTTCGATGATTCGCAGTCGCGCACTTCTCTTGATTGTATCGTTGCTGACGCTGACCGTGCTTTCGAGCACGGCTCAGCGCAGCAATGTTTCGTTCCCGCCAGTAGTAGATACGCATGGCAATGCGTTAGACATTGTCCAGGTATCTCGCGCACAACCCGTTATTGCAATTCGCTTCTTAGGTGCAATCTGCAGTCACTGCATGCAGCAGATTGTAGAGATCAACACACTCGCCGCAAAGTTCAAGGCATCCAACACGCGAGTAATTGTCTTCTCTGAAGATTCGAGAGAGAAGTGCCGCGAGACGATTGCTGAATACCGCCTCGATACAACACTCATCACCTTGTGTACGGATAGTGCTAACGTTTGCTCGATGGCACTCGGCACCACCATCACGGAGCCCGATGGAAGCATCACGGAGCTCCATGCCTTCCTTGTTGTTGACCAAGGCACGGTAATCTTCGAAAAGTACACTACCTCTCCTATGATGGCTCTGCAGGCCGTTGTCGACCTCCTTGCCACCCTCCCAACACGGAGATTGCGCACAGCACCGTAGATTGCTGAGGTATTCGGACAATGTTGTCCGAAATATCTCTGCAACCATTCTGGTGCGGTCATGAAAAAGCGCGAGTTCCTTCCTTTCCTGTTGAATCCACAGCATTGGTGGCTGCCACTTCTGATTATCGTAGTGGTGAGTGTTGCTGGCGTAGTGATGATTGGTGTGCACACCTACACCGAAGCACCTCCCATACCAACCTACGTTACTGAAGATGGCGCCGTTGTGATTTCGCACGACGAGATCCTTCGCGGACAGCTTGTCTTCCAGAAGTACGGATTGATGGACTACGGTACGATGTTCGGAGATGGTGCATTGCGTGGGGCCGACTTCACGGCCGAGGCATTGCATGCAATTGCCGTCAACATGATGAAGACACTACCGCCAGATGTCGTGCGCGCAGAAATCAAGCACAATCGGTACAACGCCTCGACGAATACCGTGCAGATGTCTGCCGCACAAACACTTGCGGTTCGGGAATTCGCTTCACAGCTTGCGTTTCCATCGCTTACCACGCCGATGACGGAAACGGAGCGACACGAACTCTCGACATTCTTCTATTGGGGGGCTTGGGTATGCGGTGTTGAACGTCCCGGCGAAACCTATAGCTACACGCACAACTGGCCGTACGATCCACAGGCTGGAAACACACCCACGTCAGCCGTGGTCATCTGGACATTTATAGGTTCGCTTGCGCTCATTCTTGGGCTTGGTATCGTGCTCTACTATCATGGGAAACTCGACAAGCTCGAAGACGCTGCGTTCACAACAAATGCACGTCCGTTCATGACAACGTCGGACGTGTCGGCCTACACGCCACATGCCTTGCAGCGTAAAACATACAAGTTCTTTGTTGTTGCGATTCTTCTCTTCGGTGTGCAAGTGCTTTCGGGCATTCTTACAGTGCACGATTTTGTAGGCTTTGTGCACTTCTTCGGAGTAGACCTATCGCAAACACTTCCCATCACCATCACGCGTAGTTGGCACATTCAACTTTCTGTATTGTGGATTAGTGCGTGCTGGATTGGTGGTTCGTTGTTTGTGATGCCCATGATTCAACCAGTACAATCACGCGCACAACATATTCGTGTACAAGCATTGTTTTGGATTATGGTGGTAATGGTGGCAGGGATGATGGTGGGCGTCTTCATGGGTCCGCACGGACTTCTTGGCACACTATGGTATTGGCTTGGTCATCAAGGTTGGGAGTTTGTTGAGCTTGGCAAATTCTGGCAGATACTTCTTGCCATCGTTCTCATGCTCTGGGCATTCACGCTCTATAAAGGACTACGGGCGGTAATCTCGCTCAAGCAGCCATGGGCCTTACCTAACTGGATGGTCTATGCCACCACCAGTATTGTCATTCTTCTTATGTCGGGCTTTGTTGCACAGCCAACTACCAACTTCGTGATCGCCGACTTCTGGCGTTGGTGCGTGATTCACATGTGGGCCGAAGCATTCTTTGAAGTATTCACAACAGTACTCATTGGATACTTTATGGTACTGATGGGACTCGTAAGTGTGAAAGCAACATTGCGTGTTGTTTACCTTGCCACCCTCCTCTTCCTTGGTTCTGGTCTTCTTGGTATCTCGCACAACTTTTATTGGAATGCAAAACCTGTTGCAACGATGGCGCTAGGCTCTGTGTTCTCTACGTTGCAAGTGATACCACTTGTTCTCCTAACACTCGAAGCATGGCGGTTCTCAAAGCTTCCTCGTGTGAAGGCGGCAGAGCATCGCGAGAGCACGGGACGTCATGCAGAGTTCGGATTTAACGATGTGTTCTTGTTTTTGCTAGGAGTGAACTTTTGGAACTTCTTCGGTGCCGGTGTGATGGGCTTTATCATCAACCTACCACTAGCGAACTACTACGAACATGGCACCTATCTGACAGTGAGTCACGGACATGCCGCGCTCATGGGAGTGTATGGCAACCTTGCCATTGCAACCGTGATATTCTGTAGCAAGCTTCTCGTACGTCCCGATTCGTGGACGCCGCGCGTGATGCGCACGATTTTCTGGTCTATCAACATTGGACTCTTCCTCATGGTAATGATGGACCTCTTCCCTGTTGGGATTTGGCAGCTCTTTACGGTAGTAGAGCGCGGACTCTGGTATGCACGAAGCTCGGCGTTCATAGACAGCACCGGCTTCCAATCGTTTACATGGATGCGCATTGTTGGCGGTTCCATCTTCACACTTGGCGGCGTTGTCCCACTCGTCTGGATATATCTGCGATCACGACAACGGTAAGGCGGAAGGGAGGTAGGGGCTCAGACTATTCGAGCACCACCTATTTCGGCGTTGAACCGTGACCAACATAGACGATCTTTTCAAGCGCGCAAATCATTCTTGCCCTTCGCTCGCATTCCGAGCGGCGGTACGAAGAAGTGATAGCGTTGATGACCGACGTGCTCAGTGCAACGTCCGCAGAATTCGCAGCGGTAAATCTGACATATGCCATAATCATTCTTTCGCGCACTCTAGGGCAACAACAGCGTTGGCGTGAATCAATTGCCATCGTACACCGTGCACTCGAATCACATGAGCATGCTCATACTCTTTCTCTCGAACACAACGTGAGCTCGGCGGAGCCGCAGAATTATTTGCAATGTATGAGCAAGCACTGCTGTCGTTGGTGAACAAACCAGAATATGAGACAGAGTGCAATCGGATGCGAATCAATCTTGCCTCTGTGCTGCAACATGTAGGTCGTGAAAGAGATGCACTCGATATCTACGAGCGTCTGTTACGTCATCCGACCATTCTAGCGAACGCACAGCTCGTCATGCCCATTCGACTCAACATGGCTATTGCATTCAAGAACATACAGCAGTACGACGCGTCCGCGCTGTACTATGCCACCGTTCTTGACGTCGCCCGTACGAACGCACACATCGATTTTCAAATGCGCTCGCTCATGGGAATGGCAGGGCTTCAGTTGCTGCCTAGCGCAATTGAACGCATGACAGTAAGAGCGCCATTCTCTATGGTGCGGAGTTGGTGAACTGGTTGGCAACGTGCGGTAGGTATGAAGAAGCGTATGACGTTCAAATGCGATGTTCAGAACTGGAGCGATCGATCTATGAGAAAGAGGTCGAACGCACAACAGAACTCTCTGCAGTGCGCACACGGTGGTGGGTTGAACGAGCGGCAATTCAGCAACGTGACGAAGAGCGCAACCGAATTCTGCATGCAGTGCTGCCAGAGAGAATTGCGGAACGCATGATTGCTGGTGAGACGCACATTGCGGATCACATCGAAAGCGTTACGATTCTGTTGGCAGACATTGTGGGATTTACCAATCTGGCTTCCACCATGGAACCCGAGGCATTGGTTGCCATGCTGGAAGAGCTTTTTACGGCGTTTGACAATGTCGCAGCACGTATGGAGCAACACTCGCAACCAGGTCGCATACTTTGTTCGCAAACCGCTGCCGAGGCACTTCGCAAACGTCCAGATCTTCGCTTTGAACAACGAGAGCCCCTCGACATTCCAGTTTGCGGAAGTAGAGGCTTCGGTCCTTGACCTGTCCTTCCTTGCACCGGACTCATACTCGTAATGTTTACGATAGTATTCACTAAAATGGTGCCTGAAACAGGCGCTGTCCCAACACTAATCCACAAACCCAGATCGATTTAGTTGGCCTTCGTTTCTGGTGGATAGGAGATCGTTCCACTTTGTGGCAATTCTTTCGTAGCGAGACTTCATACCTACAACCCCTTCGAAGATGAGTAAGCCCAAAACTCTGGATCGAACAAAACGAAATCAGAGCCAGGTCGTTCATTCGATAGGTTGACAAGTGTTAGATTGTCGGCCATGGCACCAGAGTACATAGACCTTCTCGAGCGGACAACGCTCTTTGACGAACTGTGGGCGCGTAAAGCGCTACTAGAGACGCTGCTCTTACGACCCGAGATCCTGGAAGATCCTGGTCTTCGGACTATCTCCGTAGCCCTTAGTTTTCTGGACGCGCAAAGCGTAGACGCAGCAATCAACGTCCTCGCTACCGAACTCTCCAGCACGCAGAACACAACGCCGCATGCCTATCGGGTCCATGCCTCCATGCTCCTTGCCAGAAGCCTCTTTCGGGCGCGACGCGTAGACGAGGCAGAGCGAATGTTTGACGAGTTGCGTTTGCAAAGTCACGAGTTTTCAGACGCCGAACGACTTGCCATTCATTGGAACGTGGGCAAGATGCACATTCATGGCAGGCGTTTTCCCGAAGCTCTTACCGAGCTTCAGCTGTCGCTCGCCATTGCCCAAGACCGTGGACTTGCCGAATGCGCGGCCCGAATCTCGACAGATATTGCAACTGCTACGTCGGCAACGGGCGACGTGGTCAAGTCGATCGCCCTCTATGAGCAGTCACTTCTTACACTGCATGCCAAGCCCCAGTTTGAACGAGACTGCATGGTCATCCGGATCAACCTTGCATCGCTTTATCAATCGATAGATCGGAATGCAGATGCACTGCGCGAATACGATGCACTTCTCGCGCTCGATAGTGTGCGCAACACACCAGAGTATGCTCTACCAACGGGACTGAATAGAGCAATTGCGCTCAAGCGACTCGACCGGTTGGACGAAGCGCTCAGTGCGTATCGGTCTGTAGAACAGCAAGCGCACACAGATGCTGCCATCTCATTTCACATTCGGGCGTTGCTTGGAATGTCGGACTTATGGTTGCAGCGTAATGCTCTCGAAGACGCACGGACTGCGGCAACAGAGGCGGTTGAGCTTGCACGACTTCACGATGTGCGTTCGCTGGTGGCCGAAACTCGGTCTACGATTGCAGCCGTCGATCGCGCAGAAGGCAACGTAGAGGAGGCGATAGATGGCCTGCGTGCGGCATTCGATTGGACGCTAGAAATCGCCGACCACAACAGTGCTGTCATCTTTGGCGCAGAGCTCGTTCAATGGCTCGCAGAGGCGCATCGTTTCCAAGAGGCATACACAGTACAACGGCAGTGCGCAGATCTCCAGCGTGCTGTGTATGAGAAGGAAATTGAACGCACAATTGAACTCACGGCGGTGCGCTCCAGACTTGATGTTGAGCGCGAGACCATCAGACAACGCGATGAAGAACGCAACAAGATCTTACATGCTGTTCTTCCGCAGCATATCGCAGAGCGTCTTATGTTGGGAGAGACGCACATTGCAGACAGGATAGACGATGTAACGATTCTCTTTGCTGATATCGTTGGATTTACGCGCCTCGCATCGCAGATGAATGCAGAGTCGTTAGTGTCGATGCTCGAAGATCTATTCTCCAAGCTTGACGATATCTCACACAAGCACGGTTGCGAGCGGCTAAAGACCATTGGTGATTCTTACATGGCCATTTGCGGAGTATCCGAATCGGTGTCGGATCACACGCAGCGCATGACGCGTGCGGCCATCGAAATCATGAGCAACAACACGCAGTTACCCATTGCAGCATCGCAGCTCCGAATTGGTATTCACAGAGGTCCGGTAGTAGCCGGCGTGATGAGTGGTGCGCGCCTATCGTACGACATTTGGGGAGACGCTGTTAATGTAGCGGCTCGCATGGAGCAGCATTCTATTCCTGGACAGATTCACTGTACAGAGGCCGTAGCAAGCGTGCTACAGCAACACGATGAGTTCAAGCTTGATGCGCGCGAGCCCATCAACATTCATGGCAAAGGCCTCATGCAAACATTTTGGGTAACGTCTAGTTACTCATGATCACCACTTGCACCGGCTGATCGGCAATGCCAGGTGCAGGGATTGGACCTTGAAAGGGCGGGAAGGTACCAAAGGGTGTTACCTTCATCAACATCATCGAGGCACCAGAGTCGATCACGATACCAGTGATCTTTGGTGAAAACACCGTGCCTTCGATTCTATACTTCATCAAGCTGATCTTCAGGACCGAGTCCGGCTTGAACTGCACGACGATAAAGCCCGGCTTTTGCACCGTTTTAAATTTTACGATTTTCGTCGTGTCGGCGTGCGGCACTGCATCCTGTCCAGTTGTTGGAACCGCGTGCTGAATGCTTGCAACGATCACCAAACATGCGATGGTGATTCCAATGCCAAGCCGACTTGTAAACGTTCTCATAGAGATGCCCCATGCCTGTTAAAACGTAGACCCCTAGATCCGCAACGGTGAAACGTTGCACGTACGAACCCGCCCAAAATACTATGAAACTGTCATGTCCCTTCCACCCTCACGGACTCGGCATGGTAGCGGGGAAGAAAGCACACGACGGTGGCCTTTGGAACAAGGGCGCGATTCCTGTGGATAGCTCGTGCGTCTGCGAACCAAGTACACTTGGACCTACGCAACTTCGTGCGTCGCACGTTTCACTTGACTGGTCGATACCGGATCCGACTTCGTGACTTACTCCTCTTCGCCCCCGACGCGTACCGTGTGTTTCAGTTATAAGGAATCTTCGACTTCTTGAAGTACGCCTTCACCCCAGAGAGCGATTGCGATCTATATGAACGGCAGTTGCTTTTCATCACGGAGTCAAAAATCCGCTCAAGGTCGCGGCTATCTCTATAGTATTCGATCCCAAAATGGCCGGCAACGTATCTTTCAAGATTGCACTTATCTTTTGGTTTTGCAGTGTCGATGTACATAATGACAGAGCACGAGCTTGGCCCCATGAGCACGACTTCCGAAAAATCAAACCCTACACCTTCATGCATGTCATGCCTGAATTGATACAATACTCCATTTATCTTCTTCAGCAAACTAGAACTGTGACTCACATTGTATTGCCGATTCAGCGCATATACACGCCGTGCAATGATTTCTGGGCTCGTACCCTTGTGGCTCGACGTCGATGATTGCACACAAGTGAGTAGGACGACGGCGCAAATGCAACACTTAATCATGGGATAACCTTTCGCAACCTGTATGGTACCTGGTGTGTCACTCTGCCTTCCATGCCGTTGTAGACGGCAAGCTGCTGCTTGTTGATGTACTGCATATTCCGCCTGCTCTGTCCACCCAGTTCCGTGTAACAATGACCACCCAAGACCGAACTACATCGTCGATGCAACCTCAATCTATCATGAGGTCTAACACATCTGCGCATTCGAATAGGCGTTGGTCAGCCGCAGGCGGAACAAAGTGGACAAGCAGCGCGGAATCTCCACCGAAGTAAACTGCATGGTGGCAAACCGTCCCAATTCTATGGCTGCCCACAATGTAGCTCTCGATAACCGTTCGGAGTAATCTGAAGATAGACAAGGGAACCGGACGCGTTCTCTGCTAACAATATTCCGCCTGCATTAATCCCGAACAGGACTCGTCCCCGAATAATTCTTATTGAGTAGTACAACTTGAATGGTACGACCATTACGCCATCGTCATTGAGAACACATATTGACTGATCTCCTGTGCTAAAGCCGATATGGTAGACGGTAGAACCGAGCCAAACACTTTGAAGTGCTATTTGATTGAGTTGCCTACCACCTAGATCTGACATGTAGGCTTCCCTCCCGCCATTTCTATAGATTTCCAATCGGTTTCTATTGCACTCTCGAATGTACTCTTGTGGCTTCGTTTCAAAGAGTACAACTCCGCGAGAATCTAAAAGTACATCATGGTCGGCTAACCTACCGACCATGTATCGGTCGAAAACGCGAATAGTATCATAGCGTAGTGTTGAGTTGATGCCACTCGGCATTTGGTATAGTCTCCAATAGTCTCTCGATGTGTCAGTTTTGAATCGATACATCACAGCGCCATCACCAACGAACTGTCCCTCTCCAAGATCATTCAGGAGCATCACCGAATCATCAAGTCTCATGAGTGAACGCCGCTCATTGTTTTGAACGATTGCACATGTCCACGTCGCATCTACAAGGGAATCGCACTTTACAGTTCGAATTGAACCACTTGGTGCAATAACAGACCACTTCGAGCCAATGAGTCCATACATGCAGGTTGGCACATCAGGCACACTCATTTTCGAGAATGGCACTACTTCATAGTGATTCGCGACATCGAACCACTTATCCTCACTTCCAACGCGCAGATTTAGATAATGAGAGAACTGATTGTAGTACGCAAATCTTGTTTCACTGCTGGATAAGAGAATAGTAAGATTCGCACCATTGGCATGGAACCACTTCTCCTGAATGCGGATGATAAAGCCACCATTATACAATGGCAATATCGTGTCACATCTGTAACTAGCCGAATCGCAGGTAAGGCAGAAACCATTGCTATCGACTGAAGGTACACATTGACCATAGCATGCGACAGCACAGAAAGTATGAAGTAAGACAGAACAGTAGAATCGGATCACTTTCCATTCCCTTCTAGAGTGGGTGATTGCATTTCTTTGAGCTCGGCTTTGAACTTACTATCAGCTCCATACGCACTCTTCTTCTGATGCGGGCTTGAATCTAGGCTCATCGCAATCAACTCCTTCGCGTTTGTCTGATTCCTCGTCATAGAATGCCTTCGTTTGAAGGTGAGCGACATCAGCGACGTGTTGCAGTCCATTGACAAGTCTCTCAGCGACTGATTCGTAGGAATCTTCATTACTTACCCACGCCTCTAGTGCATTTTCATCGATAGAGATTGCCGAGAGCATCACAACCAACATAGCAAACGTACAAGTGAGGGACTTCATTTCTACCTCGATCATCGCAGCGATGTACAAGTTAGTAGAACGTCTGATAACCATGACCTTAGTAAGCGATGGCTTTCACAGCACTGATGCATGAGGCAGGAGTTGCAATGTTCATGCCAGTGATGATGCATCATCGAAACGCACACTAGAACGTCGACCCATCTTGTGATTTCCCACTGCCGAATGGTTCTACAGGCCTGAGAGTGAAGCCAATGTTGTCGTAATTTAGTGAACACTACGTGGCCATAGATCGTCGTCGGCTTCCACAGTACTTCATATCAGGGCGAAATCACACAGAGTGAAGATTCCAATATCAAAGCACGTAACTGGCGACCTACATCTGCTGTGTATTGCAGTTTCGAGTGCAGGACTTTTCGGTTTCTGTTTCTATGAGCAAGAACGGGTTGACCATAGA
>JBBRES010000032.1:0-16949 GCA_038202665.1 Kapaibacterium sp. (SeqCode)
TAGTTCGCAACGTTTACGACAAAGACCTTCCTGGCAACGTTGGACGTGTGTCCATTGCACACCGAGACGGCAGTCAACTCGAGTGTACACGATCCTCGCACGGTGCCTACGACGAGAGGCGTTGTGACGTTTGCCACGTAGCACTTCACAGAGTACGTGTCGGTCTCTGGCATATACAACGCACGATCAATCTCGATGCGCATAGCATTCACGGATTCGACAGTGGAATGCACGGTGTTCTTCACCATCCGCAAGGTCACGTCCTCAATGTGCGGATGCATGGACGTATCACCTTGGACAACTGATACACTCAAACGAATGCCCTGAATAGTAAAGGTGCCGCTTTGCGTCATGCGCGAAGGGTGGACGCCGCTCGTCACAATCTGTGGCATGGGCAGTGTTGTGTCTTGAGATTGCAGCTCAATGCATGTAGCAACGATGAGTGCGCAACAAAAGAGTGCGCTACGAAGGTTCAATTGCTCACCTCTATATCGAAGGCCTTCATTCTGTACACCTCGAACCGTTCTATACACACTACATACGCTTGAACGGAAAGTTGAGCGAGACCACTAATTGCACCAGGTGGTACAGGAAGCGGACCGCCGCGCAATCCGAAATAGACATTGCAGACAGAATCACTTTTCCATTCTGTTTCAAGGTAGACAAGATGATACTTCTGGCGTGTTGTCGTATTCACGATATCACCCCAAAGCTGGTCAATTTTCACGCTGTAGCTTGATGGTCGCGCTCCGTTATAGCATGCACCACCGGTAATCACGACGTTCTTAACCACAAGGATTCCACGCTCATTATCCGTGATCTTTTCTACCACAATCTTGTCAAGAGAGATATTGGGTTTCTCAACGCCAGGTATCTGTGCCATGGCTGGAAGGGCGGCAAGGAGTAGCGTGAGCAAGATGAAGAGCTGTCGCATAGTTCTATCGAGTGATGATCAATGAAAAAGTACTGTCGAATGTTCCAACATGAAGCAAGACGGTGTAGGATCCCACTGCTAGATGTTCAACCGAAACAGGAATGACGTGAGTGCCTTGTTCTAGTGTGAGTTCCGTCTGAAGCACGTATCTGCCCGTAGCATCAACAAGGCGTAAGGTTCCTTCTGTTGCGGCGGTTGACTCGTACCACATGTTCATGATCTCTTGGACAGGATTGGGGACGATTCTCACACCTCGCAAACCACCAACGAGACGTACAACGCGAAGATCGCGACCCGCACAGATTTCCTGTACATCGAGGAGGCCATCAAGCTGGATCACATCTGTAGGTACTTCGCCCCACGCAAACGGCAATGCATCCGCGAGATCCAATGGCACACTGTTTTCCTGTGCCAGTAGAACCGTGCACGGTATGATGGCAATCGTGTCTCCACGATTCCAACGTCCACTGCAACGCACGCTCACAAGCGAGTCAGAAACTTGCACGTCGCGAACCACGCCCTCCATGCCGCCTTCCATCATCGGAGCAAGTACGATTCTGTTGAATTGCACCACACATTGGAAGGTGCGTAGCAACGAGTCATTCACACCAACAACAGAATCCAAAATCACAGGAATGTTCACGAGTTGGCCGACGGTACCAGAGAGTCGTGGTATATGAAGTGTTGTACGGCCATTTGCTTCGATGGTGAGCAGCGTGTTCACAGAGATGTCGCACGGGTCGGCCGATATCACCTTGATGCTCGAACTATACCTACCTGGGACCGATGCGCCTTTCACATCCACCGTAAGCGTGTCTCCCGGTTTCAATACGGCGGGAAGAGGTGGCTGAATGGTGGTAAGGAAGAATGGCTGAGATGGTGCTTGAACTGTTGTGATGGTAAGAGTACGCATCCCTGCATTGGTGTACACCGCCCGAAGTACGTTCGTGTCGCCAACACTTCGCTTAGGAAATGCAAGAGCTGGCGTGCCTTCGAGCGCCACACTTTCACGCCGACCTCGCATGTAGATCACTGAGCGTCGTGAACAGGGTCCCATGTTGAGGATGATACTGTCGAGATAGTCGCCGTCGTTCAGTGGTTCGAAGGTGATTGATGCAATGAGGTCTGCCTTCGTGCTAATCGAATCACCAACTCGAACAGACCACGAGAACGGTGAAGAGGTGGCAAACGATGTAACCCGGCCTACAATGCCATCTGAACTCACGTTTGCAATGGGAATTGATTGCGATCTCGAGCGCTCTCGGCATGAGATAATCGTACCAAAAGAAAGCGTGTCCGGAACAATGAATCGTACGCTATCCACGACTACTCGAAGCATAACGGTAACAGTATCATCGCAGGGAGATGCAACGATCTTGAGCTCGCCGGTATGTGCACCTATGCCAAGCGGAGTGATGTCGAACGGAATTGTGATTGCTTCGTTGGGTTGCAACGTGAATGATGATGGGGCCTTGGTCGAAAACGAAAGAGGTCCACTCGGACTCAGCGTAAACGTCAGCGTACTTTTGCCAACATTATGAACCACTATCGATGTATCGCGTCGAGAATCACATTCGAGAACATGACCAACGTCGAGCACGGTATCGCTCACCGTCCATTGAGTGGGCTGAATGTTCGCAACGAACACCGTCGTGAGAGTGTCTTCACATCCGGCTGCAAACCATGGGACTCGCAGTGCCCCGTTTGGATTGGAGATCGTGGGTCTGAACCGAACGGTGATGTCAAGCGAAGTCCCAGCTTTAACAACGCGAGGAAATGTTGGTGCGATTGTCGAGAGCTGGCCGCTCGATATAATGTCGGGAATCGTCACGTCAATAGAAGACCTATTCGTGAATACAAGGTCTTTTAGAAGAATGACATCGTCGCACGAAAGACCTGGAGGTACGAGTACGGTATCTGGAGTGAGTGTTGCAGCGATTGATACAGATGCGCCTTTGATGAACGTCGTTAGGACGGTGTCGCATGAACGCATCGATACAAGAACGGGAAGAACGAAAGCTCCCTTTGGCACCGTGACCATTCGGATTGGAATTCGAATCGATCCACCCACAGGAATAGTCAGTGGAAGCGTTGACAAACCCGGTGTAGTGATCGATGGTGATTGTGGTACGACACTCGTCACAGTTACTGAGTGTGTGTCGAGATTTCTCACGAGAAGTGATGTGTCGCGCCACGACCTACATGCACTCAGCGTTCCAACATCTATCGTGTCTATACTCACGCGCGGGACGGAAAGCAGGTCTACCATCACTGTATCTTCACCCATGCAGCCGGCATCGTCGGAAACATTCACGATGAGCCGCGTGGGAGCAGAAATACTGTAGCGTATTGATGCTCCGAAGTCAATCACCGGTCCATTGAACCTTCTCCACGTAATCGTATAGTTCCCTGTTCCACCCCGTGCTCGCGCAATGAAGGTTACTACTGTTCCGCGACACACGCTCGTATCAGGTGTGGCCTTCACGGTGATCGGTTGAAGAGAGAACGCGCCCTCTGGAATGTTAAATCCTTCGATGAACATCCCTTGTCCGCCGGGAGTGGCTTGTAAATTTGAATCCGCCGAATTCCGAAACGGGACGTTGTATCCGGTTGGACCACCTTGCAGTTGCAGTAGCAGCAATGGCGAACGAGCGAGGAGTGGAGAAAGTACGGCACCACCACCACCACCACCACCCACGCCATGTGCGGCAGTCGTGCTTGCAGAACCGCCAGCACCACCCGTGACGATAGCCCGCAGTGGCGATGTTATCTGTGCGCAGTCTATCCAAATGGCGCCTCCCGCTCCTCCGCCTCCAGCACCGTCGTTACCGGAGATGGCCGCAACGCTCGCACCTGCGGCCGTGATGGACTTGTTAGCGCCATCTATCGAGACGGCACGCAAGATCACAATGCCGCCACCAGGCACACCATCAGTCCCAACGCCATTGTTTTGATGACCACCGCCACCACCACCGCCTAGGTAGATCTTTGCGAAGTTTCGGGCATACGGCAATGCAATTCCTCCTGTGGCGCCATTCGAGATCACGCGTGAGCATCCAACCCATTGGTCTCCACCACGTCCGCCCGCTCCCGCATTGCCACCACCGCCACCACCCGAGTTGTGATCTACTCCTCCCCCGCCACCATTCGCAAGCTTTCCTCTTCCTGCCTCATAGACAGGAGAACGAACAGTGACGCCATCACCCTTTTGTGCGCCGTAACCAGAGGCCATTGTGTAGACAAATCCAGTGCGTGAGCATGTTGCATAGTTCAAGGAACGGAGACCGCCAACGAAGCCGGCGCCGTTCACATCGATGTCTGCTTGAAACGTCACGGTCCCACTTGCTTCGATTGCAACAACGCCACCAATGCGGCCATCCCAAGGTCTTGCCCTCACCGTGCCACGAATGGTAACGTTTACATATTCGGCAACGCGGATGAGTTGGACGGATGCGCTCACGTCGTACGCATTCACGAGCCGCGCTACAAGCGTGATCACATTCCCATTTACGGCCTTAATACTACCGAACTCGAGGTTGCCGCACGAACCAAGCACAACGAGATCTCCGAACTGGAGTGCGTCGGCGGTGTTGATCGAAGCGCCCTTCATCTGAATGATGATCACACGGTCGCCGGGCTTGAATCCGTATGGCTGTTCCACTACAACATCTTGACTGCACATCACGGGAATCGAAAGCACTGGTGTGTAGATGTTCACTACGCCGCTAATCTGTGTTTGAGCGTGAAGCGATATTGTACACAAGAGGCAGGCGACGAGAATCCGCATCATGCATCACCCCGCGCAGAACGAGGAGCGTTTTCTGATGGAAGCGAAGCTACAGGAGGAACAATAGGGATGCGGAACGTAGTGTCCATGACCACTAACATAGTCACCGACGCGATACGGCCTACTCGCTAAAAGAACACTTGGTACTGGAGTACAAACTGGGTTGCACGACCGTCCTTCGTAACGGCTCCAGTGGCTGATGTCGTGTAGATCGGGCGATTATTCAGGTCTACAGAAAATTTGGCGTTATGTCCGGCTAAGAGCAGCGAACAGCCAACGGCATACGTGTCGGATATCACATGCTGGAGCTTGTCGTAGTTGGCAAGCGTCGCCGATACATAGGGCATCAATCCCGTTGTGCCCTCTATAACGTGCGGAATGAAGTATCCGAACTGCGAATAGACCACGTTTCCTGTGCCGAACATCGGAAGACCGTTGCCGTACGAGGGCGACTGTCCGGGATTGAGCGCACCGTTGTATCGAAGATAGTTCGTGCCATAGTCCGTATGAAAGTATCCCGCATAGGCAGAGATTGCCTGTCCACTCTCACCCACCGGAGCATCGTAAAACGATTCGATTGCGAAGAGCTTCATGTCTTCGTAGGTGGTATCCGCAGCCGACGTACCCGTTCGCCACGTTGCACGTGGTTGATAGATTCCACCAAGGGCGATGTTGAACACCTTCTTCTTTCCCAGATAGGTGCCGGCCATATAGGGCGTGAGGTGTGGTTCCTGATCCAGAAACTGCCATATCACATAGCCCTGATACTGCAGGGAATGTCCCATTTGTGCAAACGTTGCGGCAGCACCCAATGGTGGTGGCGCGGCACCATTGCTCTGAATCACAAACGGATCGCTCAACACGAAACGATAGTCGAGTGCACCAATCTGTCCGCGTGCAAGCACACTGAGTTTGCGCGAGAACTCATCCGTTTGATCAACCGTTGCTTGCGCAAACACGGGCACATCTGTAGTCATAATCGTGGCGACCGACGGCTGTGAAAATCGCGAGAGTCCATTCGCGATCGTGAGCCCCATTCCCACCTTCAATTCATTTCCTTTCGAGAGCCGATACTCTCCAACAGCATCATGGAAAAACGCAGATAGTTTTCGATTTCCACCGGAGTTGTAGAATGCATTGAAGTTGTTTTCGCCGAACTGCGCATAGAACAACGCTCGGTCTGTGATTTGCGCGGTCAATTGGAAACGAAGTCGACGCAGGCCAACGTTCACCGACGTGTTTTGCGGCTCGCCGTTGATCGTCGTTCCGGGGTTGCTCTCATTCACCATCAACCACGGTTGAACCATGCCATTGATCCGTACAAAATGCGTGCTGTCACCACCCAACTTCCATTCCAACAGTTGCGCATGCATGGGTAGGGCGGCAAGGAGTGCAATTCCAACAACTGACCAGTTTCTTAGGCGAGAGTATTGCATGATGATCTTAGTGATGTGATGTGGCGCTTGGTTTTTTGCGCGATGCGGCAGGGTGTTCGGACTTCGGGACGTGTCTCTCGAGTCCACGTATCGAGAACCCAACTCCACGCTGCTTGAACTCGCGCTCCATCTCGTGCATCTTTTCCATCACAGAGTGATCAACGAGATGCGCGTTGGTGAAGTCGATGATCACGTCCCGGTTCGGATCCAGTTTCTCAAGGCGCTTCTTCAATCCGATATAGTTCGAGAAAATGGCCGAGTGCTGCACGTCTACCACATACACATGGGGATCGCTCTGATCGATAGTGAGAATCGGACGGAAGAGCGATGCGAATGGCACTCCATCGATAATGTGCAGGGCAAACTTGGTGAGTATTCCCATTCCTATACCAATGAGCAAATCCGTAGCAAGCGTCGCCACCACCGTTACAACGAAGATGATAAGCTGTTCTGCGCCTACCTTGTACGTCTTGATGAACTCTTTCGGCGACGCAAGCTTCCATCCAACTGATATGAGCATGGCCGCAAGTGCAGCAATCGGAATGCGCTGGATTATCATGGGCAGAAACACAACGAAGATCAACAGGAAGCCACCATGGAAGAAGTTTGCCCAACGCGTCTTTCCGCCATTGTTCACGTTGGCACTCGAACGAGCGATCTCGGAGATCATGGGCAGTCCGCCGAGGAGTCCCGATACTGTGTTTCCAATTCCGACAGCAAGAAGGTCTTTGTTCAAATTGCTCTTGCGTTTGTACGGATCGAGTCCATCGATGGCCTTGCCGGAAAGGAGCGATTCTATGCTTCCAACCAAGGCGAACATGATGATGTACTTGATAGACGTGGCCGAAGTAATCTGCGACCAATTCGGCATTTGAATCGCGTCGCTGATTTGCGCTGGCAGTGTAACGAGGAACTTCGGACTGAGAGTGAACTGAGTGTGGTTGAACAAGTAGGTGTGTTCATGCGAGAGATCGAAGTAGGCACCGAGCGGGATAGCAACAAGCAGCACCACCATCGGGGCAGGAATCATCTTCACATACTTGTTCTTGATCAGTGGAAGTCCAAAAAGGATGATCAACGAGATCACACCAATGATGGCGATATCAGGATTCATTATCGAGAAGCTGTGCGGTATCTCCTTCAAGAGTTCAATCGGCTCTCCGCCCGTAGGCGTCACGCCCATGAGGAAGTGTGCCTGTTTGGAGATGATGATGATACCAATGGCGGCAAGCATTCCGTGCACGGCTGATGTTGGGAAGAAATCACCGAGCACGCCAGTTTTCAGAAGCCCAAAAATGATTTGGACAACACCTGCAACAACGACAACGGCAAGTGCGAGTTTGTAACCCAGGAACGGGTCGCCCTGACCCAAATCTGTAACCGCACCGAGTGCAATCACGATCAAGCCAGCTGCCGGTCCTTTGATCGTCATCTCGGACCCAACAAAGAACGATACGAGAAGGCCACCAATGATGGCAGTAAGAATACCCGAGATTGGTGGGAATCCGCTGGCCTTCGCAATTCCGAGACATAACGGCAGAGCGACAAGGAAGACCAAGAATCCCGAAAGGAGATTGCTCTTCCAGGTGTTCTTGAATGAGAGGTCTTGCATCACGATTTCCTCTTTCTGATCAATTGTAGTACGCCATTAACGAAAGTGAGCGGATGTGGTGGACATCCCGGGACGTAGAGGTCTACGTGATGACGTTGCACGAAGGCACGTTGTAGTTCAGGACTGTTTTCAAAAATCCCGCCCGTGATGGCACATGCACCCGTGAGAATCACGATGCGAGGGTCCGGAATGGCATCGAAGCAAACATCGTTCGCGACAGACATGTTGAGGGAGATAGGCCCTGATATCACAACACCGTCGGCATGGCGTGGCGAGGCAACAAACTCGATCCCGAACCGACCCATGTCGAAGTTCACATTACCACAGGCATTGAGCTCCAGTTCACAGGAATTGCAGCCCGCCGCCGACACTTGGCGAAGCTTCAACGAACCCCCGAAGTACTCCGAGATTTCCGAACGAACCGCGTCGGCATCAAAGACCACCGGTCCAACATCGCCCTCATGTATTACGAGCGCTTCGCGCGTGGGAACAGCCGTTTTGTAATCGTTGGTGAACGTGATCTTCTCAGTTGGGCACGCATCGGCACATTCTCCGCAGAACACACACGGACCCAGATCGAGCGATACGGTTCCTGCCGAACTGAGTGTGATTGCCGCAACCGGACATACATCCACGCAAGCCGTGCATCCGGTAGCGCACGCTTCGGCTTTGATTGATGGACGACCTCGAAAGATCTCCGGCAACGTCACAGCCGTAACGTCCGGTATTGTTTGTCCACCTTGTTGTTTCCAGATCTTTAACGACTCGATCATGTGTGTTCCTTAGAGGTCATGTCCGCAATAGGATAGATCGTAACTCTTGTTGCAGATCGGGAAGTCGCTGATCTCATTTCCGCGAAGCGACAGCGCTAATGCAAACCAATTGTGCATGGACGGATCCTTCACACCGTGGTGGATCAGCGTGCCGTGTTCGTCTGTGATGGACGTGTGAACGATTTCGCCTCGCCACCCTTCCACCATCGATACCACCATGGAGCTTGGCGCGAGCGCGCGCGGTGTGTAACTCTCAAAGGTGCCATTGTCGCGCGAGGCCGTGCGAATTCTGTCAAGGAGATTGCGGATGTACACTAGCGAAGAGTCGATTTCTAGTTTTCGCAAATACGCTCGTGCCATCACGTCGCCCGTGTGGAGGACGTGGGTTTGAACTTCTTCTGCACAATACACGCCATGAGGATGCGACCGGCGCACGTCACGTCGGACGCCGCTCGATCTGGCTGCCATGCCAACCGCACCAATGATATGCGCCTGCTCTGCCGTCACAATGCCGGTGCGTTCAAAACGCGCGAGCACACTTGGTAGCTCAAACATTTTTGTCGATATCCGTGCATACAGTCGCTCCATATCGTCGAGCGTTGTCCTGAGTCTGTCTTGCAACGCAGGAGTGAGCAAGAACCGATCGGCACCAACACGAAGAAGTCCTTTGCCAAACCTATTGCCGCACCACCACTGGAAGAAGTTGATCATTGGTGTTCTGAGAGCGCCAAGTACGGAGCTTCCAAGCTGATAGGCAACGTCGAGGTTTAGGGCGGAAAGGTCACCGATGTGAATGGCAATACGCTCGAGCTCAAGTGCGATGGCACGTTCGATCTCTACGGCATCGGACACGGTAACGCGCGACAGTGACTGCATGCTATTGACGAATGCCCATGTATGACCGATTGTTGTGTCGCCTGCGATGGACTCTGCAAGCACGGTGCGTCGAAGCGTCGATACCGGCTCCACCATCAGGCGCTCTACACCACGGTGCTGATATCCGAGCTTGATCTCTAGGTGCACGACGTCTTCGCCCGTGCATTGGAATCGGAAATGTCCGGGCTCAATCACACCAGCGTGAATTGGTCCAACACCAACCTCATGTACCTCACCACCATCTATGCGGAAGAACGGATACTCGTCGATCGTGGCTCCATGTGCAGCATCGTGTGGATAGCGCACAGGTTTCAACCACGGATGATCGCTGAATTGCACACCATGATTCTCCCACAGTACGCGCTCGTAGATATGGAAGGCACGGTAGTGGGCAGAAAGCGACGGCAACAACATGGCACCCGAAGCAGCCAGATGATAACTCAGCACAGCAAGCTGTGATGTGGCATCGTCGGCTAGTACACAGTAGCAATGCAAATCACCGCTCGGTGCGCGTACGCCGAAGTACGACACGCAATGTCGCTCGTCGTGCGCCTTCATGTAGTCGAGCACCGACGACATGAACGTACCGTACGAAACCACCGGAATGGCATCGAGAGCAACAACGTCGAGATTAGAAAACATGAGCATGGAATGGTCCTACGGATGGAACGTCACGGCGGATTGAACGAATTGCACGAAGGCCGGTGGAGCGAAGAATCCCAAATACACCACAGCCAATAGCAGTGCGTACTGCGGCACGGTTTCCATCACACTGAATGGCGCTGCCGGATGGATCGCACTGGGCGCCGGACGATAGAGAATGCTCAACACGTTTTTCGTTAGACCCCAAAGAATGACGGCAACGAGTAAGAACAACGGGAAGGCTACCCATGCATGAGGACCGCTGAACAGGGCCTGGAACATGAAGAGCTCTGTGATGAACGTACCCATGGGTGGCACAGCGGTGATGGCGAGCAGACCCAGAATGAGCACCCCTGCACCAGCCGGATGGAGCTTGATATAGTCCCCTACCGAGTTCACATTCTTCGATTGATACAACCGGAAGAAGTGCGCGTATTGGAAGAACAAGCTCGACTTCGCAAATGCATGCAGGATCACGTGGAGGACGGCTGCAAACCAGGCTCCACTTCCAACGGCGATGAGCACGATTCCCGCATGCTCCAAACTCGAGTAGGCAAGGATGCGCTTGACGTTCTTGATCTTGGAAATGTAAATGGCGGCAAAGAACACACTCATGAGTCCAACGATGATCAGCACTGAATTCATCCATGGCAGAATTGACGTGCCGGCAAGCGCCATATACACACGGAAGATGGCCACAAAGCCCGCAATCATGAGAACGCTCGAAAGGAGTGCTGCCACATGCGATGGCGCTCCATCCTTTGCATCAATATCTACATTGAACAACGGAGCCACTCCCATCTTCACACTAAAGCCCGTCACCATAAAGAGAAACGCAAACTTTAACCACCCTGCATTCATGGTTGGTGCCGTGATGCGAATCGCTTCGAACGACAGATCATGAACTTCGCGTGCCTCGGATGCGATCGACAAAAAGAGGATGCCTGCAAAAGCAATGGCAATGCCAATGGAACACACAAACACATACTTCCACGTTGCCTCTACCGAATGCTTGTTTCTGTTGTAGTAGATCAGGATCGCACTCGTAAGGGTAGATGCTTCCAAGAACGCCCAGACAAGACCAATGTGTCGTGAAATGTAGACGCCAACCACCATCGTCAGGAAAAGCACCAGAGCCGCATTGTGTGTTGCCACTTGTCGGTCGTTGTCTCCGCGGTGCTTCGCATAGGCCATTCCGTAATAGGCCGCCAATGAGCCCACAATGGCGAGTACACCAAGAAAGAGGACGGCGAGAGGATCGGCCTTCAGATACTCCGCTTCAACAACATCTAGAAACGTGAACTCGTGAATGAGTAAGGCGCCTAGCAAGGAAAAGTAGGCAACGAGGAGGAGTACCTGCAGGATGCGTCGACGTGCGATCATCATCACACCGGCGATACAGACCGAGCCTGCAAAAAACGCGAGGGGCATGCTAAGGTTCATGATCAGTCGTTCAGTTCGTTGAGTTCGGAAGCATCGACGGTCTGGAACGACTCGCCTACTTTGTCGACGAGAAAGGCCAACAACAGCACCGATGTGAGTAGATCCAGCAGGATAGCCGTATTCACGGCAAGTGGCATTTCGTTACCAACGGCAAGCGACAGCAAGAAAATGCCATTCTCCAACAGCAAGTACCCCATCACATGCGTAATGATCTTCGTGCGCGCCATGATGATGAAGAGACCGGTAAACAACGCGGAGAGCGACGCCGTAAAGTATCCGATGCGCAAGTGTTCTTCGTGAACGGTATACGCAAGGAGGAACGACACGAGAATGATGGCCGTCACAAAGAGCAACGACGTGAAGTGCGTCACCGTCGGCTCCGCCTCCTTCACCAACTTATTCTTGCGCAATGTGCGCCGCAGGAACCACGGAATCACGATGCCCTTAAACACTAACGTTTCGGCAAGGATGAAGCTCAGGTTCAGTGCGTCCACATCACGAAGTTCCATGTAGGCAATGCCGAACAACAACACTCCCTGAATACCAAGGATGGTAACGAAGGTGGCAAGGCGGTCTACCATCGACACGTAGACGAGCGTCACCACGAAAAGGATGATCAGAATGGTGACCATGGTCAGAGTACCAACTTATTCGTGATGATGAGCACGGTGAAAAACACAAGAATGGCGATGCTCGTAAGCGTAAAGATGAACTGCGGATTGCGCTTCATGCGGTTACGTGCACGGAACGACTCCAACAAACCGACAACCACAGCGAACAAGGCCATAACGCCAATGGCAATCAAGATCTTCCCCCACAACGGCACCATGGGAGGCAGGGCGAAATTCGCAATGAGCACTCCGAACATGGCAAAGCGCAAACTGATTGTTGCCAGAATCATACCAAGGTCGAAGCCGCTATTGTCGAGGATGATTACTTCATGTACCATCGTCAGCTCGAGATGCGTCTTGGGATCGTCGACGGGAAGACGACTGTTCTCGACCATGGCAATCTGCAAGAACACGTACACAGCGAACGCTGCCATCAGATAGGACACACCACTACCTAGGTGCATGTCGCGGAATATCTCGTTGAGCGATGTATGACCGGTTAGCACGGCAAACGATCCGGCAAGGATAAAGAAGGCCGGCTCTACGAGCATGCCGTACAGTGCCTCGCGGTTCGCACCCATGCCTTCGAACGGACTAGCTGTGTCCATTGCCATAATCACCATGCAGAATCTTCCCAGCGCCAAGAGATAGGCAAAGACCACCACATCGTACTGAAACGAGAGGATACTAGGCTGATCTCCAAAGGGTAAGAAAAGACATGCAACGACTACCGTCACAAACGAGATCGACGGTGCCAGTTGAAAGATGAAGGAAGACGATGTGCTCGTCACACTGCCCTTTTTGAGCAGTCGCGCAATGTCTTTGAGATGCTGTGTGAGTCCCGGCCCGATGCGGCCGCTCGCCATACTCTTCGTGCGATTCACAATGCCTACAAAGAAGACCGACGAAAGCAAGATCAATGCAAGGCTGATCATATCACTCCCATAATCGTAACAACGGCAATGGCAATGATGAAAACAAAGGCATACAGGATGTACGTGCGCATACTGCCGGTGTGGAAGACCGCAAGACGCCGAAGGAGCAAGGCAATACCAGCAATCGGTGGTTCGATCATCGTCTCTTCAATCACATCCACCACGTCCGTATGATATGCGCGTGCGTGCGGGAACACATCAGCCGGACTAAACGCATGCATCCGAGCGTGTACTCGCACAACTGGCGAGATGAGTTGCACGGTACTATCGGCATAGGTCGTCGACGTGTATTGCAACCGCGCGTCAGCAGCCGTAAAACCACATCCCCACGTTGGTCCCATCCTCTTCATCGCAGCACGGGTGGCGATATTCCGTAGTAGCAGCACAAGACCTACCGCACCAACAAGCGATGCATTGAAAATTCCAAGGGAGGTAAGGGTTGGTGCTAAGGAGGCAAGGACAGCGTCGCACTGCGGTATGAATGTTCGGATCACGGCAGACATTGCGGCGACCATGTACTGCGGCAGTACTGCCATTACGATCATCATACCAATGGCAATCTGTTGCGGTAAACGCATGAACCATGGTCGCTCTACGGCATCGCGTGCATGATCTGTACGTGGTTCGCCAAGCATGCCAACACCAATGGCCTTCGTAAAGGCGATGATGGCAAGTCCACCGATCAAACACAGCGTGATGAGCACGAAGAAGTTCACAATACTGAAGTAAGCGCCAGAGTTCTTCATCCCTTCGATGGATGCGGCATACATCAAGAACTCGCTCACAAATCCATTCATAGGAGGAAGTCCGCAAATGGCGAGTGCGCCAAGAATGAAGACCGTTACTGTGTTCGGCATGCGCTTCATCAGTCCACCCAGCTCATTCAGGTTTCGCGTGTGCGTGGCCGCATAGATATTGCCGGCACTCTGAAACAGCACCACCTTGAAGAGCATGTGATGCACCATATGAAGCAGTGTGGCTGTCCATCCGAGCGTTGCGATCACGTTGTTGTGGATGGACGTGCCGAGCACGGCCATCCCTATCGATATACCAAGCAGACCTATGTTCTCAACACTCGAGTACGCAAGCAGTCTCTTCAAATCGTTACGAACTATGGCCTGGAGAATGGCGTACAATCCCGTGACGATTCCTACGGTGAGGATGGCCACGCCAAGCATGCTTTGATCTCCGCTCAGATACAGGATGGTTCGCAGGATGCCATAGATGCCAAGCTTGATCATCACGCCCGACATAATGCCCGACACGTGAGAGGGCGCCGCAGGGTGCGCATGTGGCAACCATGTGTGCAACGGAAGGAATCCCGCCTTCATCCCGAAACCAAGGAAGAGCGGCAGAAACAACATCCATGATGGCGAATGTGCATAGAAATCGCCCATGGCATCGAATGTGTACGAGCCGGTTTTACCGGCAAGGATCATAGTGGCAAGGAGAAGGAAGAATGCACCCACGTGCATTTGGATGAAGTATGAGAGTGCAACACGACGTGTTCGCGCCTTCTCTCCTTCGAAGAGGACGAGAAGGAAGGACGACATCGACATGATTTCCCACATGATCAATAGCGAGACCATGTCTCGCACCATCGTCACCGCCAGCATCGAACCGTGCAGGGCAACCATGGCTAGTGCATGGACAAGCGCCTCCATGAAGCTCTTTGATGCATACGGCTTGAGATAGGAGATCCCGTAGAGCATTCCGAGCAGAACACCAATGTTGATCAGCACAACCATGAAGGCCGTAAGCGGATCGATCGAGAAGACGGCCGGACCGTAGGCAAACGAGGCGGCCTGTCCGCTCACCAGGACTGGGACAGACCAGGCAACCGTCAGAGCCGCCATCGCTGCCGATATCAATGTTGCGAGGATGAAGGTGATTCTCATAGCATACGATTTACGGTAGTCTCCCTTCGTATGCTATTAGAAGGTGATTAGAGCATGTTAGACCTGGCAAAAGTGCAGCACCACAGTCGCAAATTGCTTTCGAAAGCGCGATGTGGAGCGGCGAACACTCGATGGAGAGAGGAAAAGTCAACTATGAAAAAGATTCCAGCGATAACGGCTCTCTTTTGGGTCATGAAGATATGTGCGACAACGTTGGGAGAGACAGCGGGAGATCTTTTTTCAATGACAATGCATATCGGCTATACCGTCAGTTCAGCTGTATTGCTCGCCGTTTTTTTCGCGACGCTTAGCTCGCAACTGTACTCAAGAAAATACTCGCCGATCTTGTACTGGCTTGTCATACTCTCCACCAGTACGGCCGGAACAACAATGTCGGATTACATGGACAGAACCTTGGGTGTGGGCTATGCGATGGGCAGTTTCATTCTCGTTGCTATTCTATGTTCAACCCTACTCGTATGGCGCCTTACCGAGAAATCAATATCCGTAACAGACATCACGACGAGAAGGGGAGAATTGTTCTATTGGACGGCTATCCTGTTCTCCAATACATTGGGTACGGCACTTGGCGACTACCTCGCAGACAATTCCGGACTTGGTTTTGCAGGCGGCGCCATGCTCATTGGAGGCGTACTTGCTGTAGTTCTGTTGGCCCATTACTTCACAAAGCTCTCGCCCATCCTTTTGTTTTGGATAGCCTTTGTGTTGACGAGACCGTTTGGTGCGACGTTTGGCGATCTGCTGACAAAGACCCGTGAGCATGGCGGCTTGGGTTTCGGCACGCAGGGTTCTTCGCTGATTCTGATTTCGGTACTTGTAGTACTCATCGTATACGCCACGATTGCGAATAAGCGTACACCTCTGCAATCAACGCAGTAAGTACACAGAGGATTGACTTTGGTCATTGTCGCGCGCTTGCGTGAGCAACCTTGCATACCGTATCTTCCGTCCACTGCTACGGTCGACATTCTGCTCCACCTATCCCGACGCACATCTTCACGCAACTCTATGAAGCCTCTCTTCCTTTTGGCCTTCCTTACGTTCGTTTCTCCACTCTTGGCTGCTGTGCCGGATACTGCTTCAAGCACCGAGACTCCCTTCGCAGGCATGGATCTTACGTGGATTAATGGTCAGAACCGACAGCACGACTTCCCATTAAACGTAGAAGGCGTGGGCACTGGCATGTTGTACCTGGATACGTATTTCAATTACAACCTTGCAAAGCCCATAGACAACACGCAAACCGCGTCTGCAACCATCGGTCGGACGAGTGAATTCATGCTGAACCTCGCAAGTTTTGGATTTGAAGCGAACTACAAAAACGTCATTCTTCGCTTGTGGCTTCAAACCGGCGCTCAATTGAATATCGTGCAAGAACTCGATGGAACAGTGACGCACGGTCGCAACACCTCTACCGGAAATCTGAAATTCATTCGTGAGGCCGCGGCCGGATATCACTTTGACGTCTGGCATGGGCTGAACTTCGAGATGGGAATCTTCATGTCCTACATCGGTCTCGAGAGCTACCTCACACAAGAGAATTGGAACTATCAGCGATCGATGATTTCAGAGTTCACACCGTTCTATTTTCAAGGCGCCCGCATTCAAGCGTATCCAAGTAGCAATTACAAAGCAGAGCTGTGGATACTCAATGGCTGGCAGACGTATAACTCTTGGAATACCGGTTTAGGTATTGGACAATCAAATTATTGGAGACCGAACGAAGACCTGCAACTAGTGATGAACTTCTATCTGGGACAAGACGACCGAGGTACAACACGCGTTCGCTTTCACAACGACAACAGCGTTGTTGCGCGCTATTTTAAAAACGGTCACGGCACATTCTCTCAAGCAGCGGTCTGCTTCAACGTTCAATCTCGAGTGTTTAGCCTTCGCCCAGTTTAGATCCATAAAGTACGTTGAATCAGACCGCAGCGTGAGAGAATGTGCCGTGACCGTTTTTAAAATAGCGCGCAACAAC
>JBBRES010000033.1:0-16810 GCA_038202665.1 Kapaibacterium sp. (SeqCode)
ACTCTCATCCGCATGATCACAAACATCATTATGCCCGATGAAGGCGAGCTTCTTCTGGACGGTCTCCCCGTGGATGCCATCCAGCAGAATTCTATCGGATACCTGCCAGAAGAGCGAGGTCTGTACAAAAAGCTCAAAGTCGCCGATCAAATGATGTACTTCGGACAGCTCAAAGGACTCACCTCGGCCGAGGCCATGAAGCGAGGACTGTGGTGGCTGCACCGAATGGATGCCAACGGCTGGGAGACGCGAAAAGTTCAAGAACTCTCCAAAGGCATGCAGCAGAAGGTGCAGTTCATTACGACCATTTTGCATGAGCCGACGTTGCTGATCCTTGACGAACCTTTTAGCGGGCTAGATCCCGTGAATGCAGATTTGTTGATTTCGGTGATCAAAGAACTTCAGTCACGAGGAACAACCGTGATCCTCTCGACGCATCAAATGGATCAGGTTGAGAAGTTGTGTGACGACATCGTTCTAATCAATAAAGGGAAGGTGGTTCTCGGAGGCTCGGTTCGCGATGTAAAGGCAAAGCACCGTAGCAATAGGGTTCACATCGAGTTTCATGGAGACGACGCGCTCCTGCGCACCATTCCAGGGACGAGCATAGGATCTTCTGCGCTCGGTCGCATCGAACTGATCCTCGAAGACGCTGTTTCACCGAATAGCGTTCTTCGTTCCATCTTGCAGCACGTAGAGGTGACGAGGTTTGAGGTGGCGGAGCCGTCGCTTCACGATATTTTTGTTGCCGCCGTTACCACGACGTCGACCCTATAACGCACAACGAGTGGTATGAGATTGCACTTCCTAGAGCATCGGTGTACGTGCCGAAGATGGTGCTATAACGGAGCTTGAACAACCCGCGCTTAAAGAACCGTAGCATGATCTCCACTTCGAGATAGGGCCTGAGGTCTGTGTTCTTCGTTGCCAACATTCCCGCCGTATAGGCAACTCCAGCACCTACCCCACCACCGATGGTCATCCCTCGAGGCTCTCCACCATACTCGCCGAAACGAAGCAAAACACCTAGAGGCAAATGGAATTGGGTGATATCAAATGAGCCAGCCTTGTTCGTGCCAAAACAGAACATTGGGAACGTATGTACGTTCAGGTCTACGGCATCGGAGCCTATCAGTGGCCAACTCACCCCACCACCAAGTGTGAATGATCCTCGTGAAGTACTGGTGGAATCGTTCTTCTCGTGAGATACCTCTCCACCAATAAACACTTCCCCTTCCACCACTTGCGCTCGCAATGGAACGAACGAAACACAAAGCACCGTGAGTGCCGCTATCAAAACTGCAGTTAAGTTGCGATCAAGCATGCGCAAAGTTCGTCATCCTATCGTTCTCGGGACGCTTCTCGTTAGTCTCGTCTTCTTCTGTACTACCGTCCTAGTGCTCCGCTCCTCATTGTCCATTTCGCGGTCTACAGAGGTTTTCATTCCAAGGGGTTCGTCCGTGCACGACGCGGTTGACTCGATTGATGCGCGCTGCACGCTGTCGACGCCAAGGTTAGTGATGCTGATCGCTCGGATTATGACAGCGTTCTCCTCTCGTCAGGTGCAAAGCGGATGGTACACATTCGTTCCTGAAGACACGCAGTGGGATGTTCTCCGATCAATCTTTTCATCGCATAAACGAAAAACGATTCGCATAACGATTCCGGAAGGCTTTCGTCTTTCCGAGATCGCCGCGCGGCTGCGTGCTTCCCTTGGCTGCGATTCGTTGCGTTTCATGCAGGCTGCCGACGCAGACGATGGTCCATCACCTGAATCGATGGAAGGTTTCTTGCAGCCCGACACCTACGACTTCTTTTGGAAGGAACGTGAGGAGGCCATTGTCAATCGCATGTCGAATGAGTTCGACAAGCAGTGGGATGCAAAGTGCGAGGAATTACTTGCCGCAAGTGGCATGTCGAAAGTTGAAGTGGTCACACTCGCATCTATTGTCCAAGCAGAGGCCGCTATTGCTGACGAGATGCCGCGTATTGCCGGCGTGTACGTTAACCGACTTCGCATCGGAATGCCACTCGCGGCAGACCCGAGCGTGCAGTACGGACTAGGCGACAGATCGCGGGTGCTGTTGAACGACCTCGCGAAAGACACCCCATACAATACCTATCTGCATAAAGGGCTCCCACCAAGCCCAATCAACAATCCTGGCCTTGCCGCCTTACTTGCCAGCCTTCAACCTGAACATCACAAGTACTTGTTCTTTGTTGCGAGGGGTGATGGATCGGGCAGACATAATTTTTCTGTGAACGCAGCGCAACATGCCAACCGAGTTCGACAATACCGAAGAGAGCGGCGTAAGGGAGCGGGGCGGTAAGGGTATTACTCGATGGTTCGAGTGGACGACGAGAACCGGCGACCATCTGTTGCGCGTATGCGGAACGTAAAGGACTTGGAAGCATCCTTTTGTGTGACGTCGAATTCTTCGAGATACTTCACACGCGGTTTCTCGCTACGGTCGGCAGGTCGATTGTTTCCGAAGAGCTTTTTCGGAGTGCGAGCATTCCCCTCTACGACTTCGAGAGTTGGTCGGTTCGCCTCGCCATAGTACATCACGGTCACCCTCTTTACGCGCTCTCCATCGCGCGTTGAAGCGTCTTGCACATTCGTGATCTCGGGCGGTGGGAAACTAATCACGCGCACCGTCTCGCTTCCACCAACGCGCTGTCCATCGATGAGACGATCAAAGTAGAAAGTGCGAGTGGTATCGTTCACGGATGGTGTATAGACAATGTCGTCTCCATTCGTCTTGGCAACGTCTCGACGGTCGTCCCGCAACACGACGGAAATCGTGTGCCCTTCCGTCGAAGGAAGATTTGCCTTGATGGTATACGAGATACCGGGATACATCACGTCGGGCACAGATGCCGCCGGCAGTGGCTGTGCAGAAACGGAAAATCGAGTGACGGCTTGAGCATTGTCAGTTCTGTTGGCCACAACCTCGATGATCGCAGTCCCATTCATTGGTGCGTCGCCTTCGACCACAAACTCACGACGGCCCACGTCATTTCGTACCGTAACAGACCGCGCCGTGCGCTGTTCGCCATTCACTCGGATCTGCGCACCCGACTTAAGATCTCGCTCAAGATCTGCTCCGCCAACAGAAATGCGATTGCTCCACCGAGCACCCGGCAACTCACTAAGCTTTTCACGCTGCGGCTGTAACCAGAACTCGCCAAATTTTTGCGTAGAGGCAGTCGTTGCCGCGGGGTTTTGTAGGGTTGATGGCTGTTGAACAAAGATGGTTTGCGGTTGAGCTTGTCCGTCGTCGATCACCATGGAAAGCGTGAACTGGGTCTCTGCACGAACCTGAAGATTCGAGGCCACTGTCTGCCGGTCTCCTCCGTTCAGAGCTTCTGTGCCAATTACTGGCGTTGCACTTCCGATGACGCGAACCAGGAGGGTGTTCCCAGCTACGTTTGAGGTGGGAGGGTGCCAACGAAACTCGGCTCCTCGCATCTCTGGTCGGTCGACCATCGAGAACATCGACGATGCAGACGATGAGTTGGCCTGCATGGATACTGTTTGACGTGCAGACAGATCCTCGATCACATATTCAAAACGCACATCGGCAACGTTGCCATGAACTCGAATGAGATTCGTGGTGTCGGCATCTACGAATCGGTACGATCCTGTGCTATCCCGTACAACTCTGCAAACGAGCGTTGTTTTCTCTGGTTGGAGTTGAAAGGAAGTAAGAGCTTCGATTGTGCCAACAACATTTCCATCCGTCAACGGACCCTCATGCTCTGGTAGCAGAAGCACTAGAGCGCACAAGTACAGTACGAAATAGATCTCAACGCGTCTGCGATGCTTCGGCCGACCGGTCATGTACGTGCAGTATGGTGTTGGAAAGAAATCGCTCGAGTTCAATTCGCACGAGCCGTTCTACTTCTTGCCGCTCCACGGCATGAAGTCGCTCGGTCAACACATTCACACTACCGGCAAAATCATCAAGAGAGCGGGAAGCGTCTCGCATAGAGTCCATGAGGTCTGGGTTCGGGGCAACAGCTTGGACGGCTGCTGCCACAGAGTCGCGCATACTTGTGATCAGTGTTTCCTGCCGCTCCACGAGGTCTACGAGTGACGTCGAAATGGACTCAAGCTGAACCGCCATGGCGGCATAATCTCTACCGATCTCGCCCAATTCTCGCAGCAGCTCATCGGTCATCCCGGCATGTTGGTCTTGGTCTGCCCCAGAAATCTCCGGCTCTTCTGGCGGAGAGAAGAACATCACGACGAACATCGTCACGAGAAGCATTGCTTCCAGAATGATACCCGCTACAACGATCAGCTCACTCGTGATAACATGAAAACGATACAGTCCCACTACCACCAAGAGCATGGCGGCGCCAAAGTAGACGAAAGAGTTGATCACCGAGAAATAGTATCGGTTGACGATCTCCTGCATCCAAAGCGAGGTTCCAGACCAAATGCCAAGGGGGTGGAGCACCACGACGTTCTTCTTCGTGAGTCGAAACAACTCCCTCTCGGATGTACAGATCTGCCAGCAGATCCGCAACGTGGCCATAGAGCGGAGCTGCCGGTCGAAGCGGAGTTCTCGATAGATGTCGCGCAACAGTGCGCGACCCTGGATCCCCGACATGGTTTCCAACTGCGTCATGCGAATTCCAGATACGTTTGCAAGCTGTCAATGATATGGAATTTTCGTATCCTAAGGGGCTATCTCTGTATCGAGCTCTGTATCGAGGAAACCACATGAGAGTGTATCTACGCTCGGGCATGCTCATTGCCCTTTGTTGTCTTGCCACTGCTGCGACCAATGCGGCCACATCTCCGAGCCACCGCGCACGCGTCCAGTCTGTGTTCGAGCAGAACATTGGCCAGATTCAGTCGGACGACGGTCGGTCGATCGCCTATGTGGATGCATTCATCCGCGTGAACGGGGTAACAGCGTTCTTGCACAACAAGGGACTTCACCTTGTGATGCAGAACTTCTATCGCACCGGTCCCGACCCCGCAGACGACATCGAAGTGGAGTCGTACCGTGTGGACGCAACACTCGTGAACAGCAATCCCAATGCGCGACTCGTCACGTCGAGCGAAGTCCCCGCTGTCCGCCGCTACATCCTTCCGGGCTTTGATCGGTTGGGCGGTATTGCAAGAGCGTGGAAAGAGCTTACGTACGTAGACGTATGGTCGAACATCGATCTTCGCCTGTACATCACTGATAAGGGCCTGAAGTACGACTTCATCGTTCACCCTGGTGGCGATCCTTCCCAGATTGCCATCCGATATGATGGTGCACCGAGCATTGGCCAGCGTGCAGACGGTGGCATCTCCATCCCCACTCCCCTTGCCACCTTACAAGAAGATGCTCCAGTCTCGTTTGTACAACGTACCAATGCAAGTCGGACATCGATTGCCAGTGCGTTCTCCATCACGAATAACGTTGTGCGCTTTACCGTAGGCAACTACGACCCAACGCAAACACTGATCATCGATCCGCAGCGCGTGTGGGCAACGTATTACGCGTCGAATGCCGACTTCACAGAGCCGCGCGTTACGATCGATCCTTTCGGCAATGTTGTGATGGCGGGTGGCACGATGGGAACAACGTTGCCAACAACGCCGGGCGTCATACAGAAGAGAGCCAAGGTTGTTCAAGATGCCTATGTGACCAAGTTCTCAGACGCAGGTGTTCACTTGTGGTCTACGTACTATGGTGGCTCAAAGGTTGACTACTTCAAAGACGTGACAACAGACAGTCTCGGCAACATTTTCGCCGTGGGCTTTACAAATAGTCGATACCCAGATACGAACCTCTGCGATGTGCCGAACATTGGAACGGGCTCTACGTTCTTGACGGCAGACGTAGACAGTATCACGGTTGGTGAAGGACTTGGATTGAAGCTGAATCCCAACGGTGGCTATCTCGACTGCTGGTTGCTTGGCGGCACGCAAAACGATGTTTGTACGAGCATTCGACTCGTAGGCACCGATATGATTATTGCCGGCTATTCGGGCAGTCCACGCATCGCAACGCTCTTTGGCGTAGTGCCGAAACAAAATGTGTCGTCTCTGAACATGGACATGTTCATTCTGCGCGCAAAGCAAACCAAGACCAACGTGAACTACTACGACACTCAGTGGCTCACGTTCATGGGCGGCACCGCCTATGAACAAGTGAATGGCATTGCGGTGAACAAGTCTGGAGATTTGTATGTGGTTGGCATGACCAATAGTGCAGATATTCCTGTGTCTGCTTCTGCCATGCAAGCAACAACAAGAGGTGGTAAGGAAGCGTGGGTAGGACGGTTCAATGGCGCGACTGGTGCCCGCGTTTGGTCTACGTATGCCGGCGGTGCCAACGACGACGACCCTGCTCGCATCGCGATCGACAAGGATGATAACGTAACGTTCGTGGGGAACACGAATAGCACGAACTATCCAACGACGCCAACGGCAAAGTATCCCAACAACCGTGGCCTTAATGATGGCTTCATCACGCAGCTCACAAAGAACGGTGTCATGTCATGGTCTACGTACTATGGTGGCGACAGCTCGGAAGTCCTCTACGATGTTGCTTGTGATCAAAGCGCGAACGTCTGGGTAATCGGTTACTCAAGCACGTCCACGAACATTGAAACATCGACGGATGCCTTCCAAAAGAATCGACCTGTTCCCGCTCAGCCAAATCCGAAGGACGGCCTCATTGCGAAGTTCCAGCAAGACGGCACCATGCTCTATGCAAGCTTCCTAGGAGCGCCTGCGCAGGCGAACCTACCGCCTCGAGATTCGCTCAATCAACCACCACCGGGTACGGACTATGGTTTCGACGAAGGTGTTGCCGTTGCTGTTGATCGGGATGCGTACATCGTTTTCGTGAACACGAGCTTCTCTCCTCGGTTCGACACAACGGCTGGTGCTTTCATGGGTGGCAGCAAAGTACTGACTGCACCCAATAGCCTTGTGAACAACCTCTTCTTGAACTACTTCTCGAATTGCAAAGACACGACAATCGACATCACAGCAAATGGACCACTCGTCCTCTGCGATACCGATGCACGACTATTGCTTGGCCCCAATGGCTATGAAAAGTATCAGTGGTCAACAGGTGAGACAACCAAAAACATTACCGTTCGCGACACAGGTAACGTTGTACTTACCGTTACCACGACACAGGGTTGCAGATATCGAGATACGGTGCACATTCAACGTTCACCTAAGCCCGTTGCCAATGCTGGCTCAGACATTCAGATCTGCAAGGACTCTGTTGGCACACTCACTGTTGTTGTTACGAGTGGCATTGCACCTTTCAAGTTCAAATGGAATCGTATCGAGACTGGGCCTGAGTTCATCGTCGATGGAGATTCGCTCGATAATTGCAAAGTGAATCCCGGTACAACATCGCGCTACACCGTCACCGTTACCGATGCCAGCGGCTGTACGAGCGCAGATACTGTACGCGTATCCGTGATCAATACGGTTCCGACGTTCGCACCATCCATTGCGAATTTTGGCTCGCTCGATGCCTGTGCATCAAGTGCAGACACTGTCATCACGATCACCAATCCGATGCCATACGACATTTACGTGAGCGGCTTTGTTGCAGACAAGCCGGTTGTGAGTGTCGTCTCATCGTTAAGTCCATCCATCAAGATAGCCGCGAATGGCGGCAAGGTTGATGTTCGCATTCGCATTGCACCAACCACCGCTGGCGTCACGTCAGGCTCGATGAATTTCATCGGCACACCTTGCACATGGGTTCTTACTGTTCCCTATACAGCATCGAAGGCTCAACTCACCGCCTCCGCGAATCCTTCTGCCATTACGTTCCGTGCAACGGCATCGTGTGAAACCACGAAGGTCGACACGACTATCTCGATTGATAACAATGGCACCAATGATCTCACACTCAAGGTTGGAATTGTTTCAGCACCATTCTCGATCATCAGCCCAACATCGGACGTTGTGATTCCCAAAGGTGGCAAACAGGCAGTTGTTATTCATTACGAGCCAACTTCTGCCGGCGTGTTTAGCGAAATCGCACGCTTCCTATTTGTGGCAGGTGCATGCAACGACACAATCCGCGTCAATCTCAATGCACGGCGTGATAACGTTCAGGTCGAATCATCTCTCACCACGGTCAGCTTCCCCGAGCTATCCGGATGTGAGGATCAGCGCGACACAACCATCACCATTCGCAACTCATCAAGTGTTGCAGTTACGGTCACCCCGGTTGCCTCTTCTGCAGATGTTGTCCTTGAGCCTGCTACTGCCACAACGATTGCCGCGAATGACAGTGTTAGCGTAAAGATCACGTTCCGACCCGCAACGCAAGGTGCCTATACAGGAACGGCAGTCTTTACAGCACAGCCGTGCAACGTCGTCCTCACGGTAAACATCACCGGCTCGAAGCAAGGGATTTCCTTTGCCACGCCGTCGACTATCAATCTTGGCAACGTTCGCAGCTGTTCGACACCATCAACGACGACGAACTTTTCGATTACCTACAATGGGACGAGTGGTTCCGGAAGTGTAGAATCTGTGACGAGTGGTGCGAACACGAGCACCACACTTGTTGCAGGAGCACAATTGCCCATCGGACAAGCTCAACAGTATTCGATCACGTGGACGCCCACAGCAGATGGATCGTATGTGGACAGCCTTGTGTTGGTTCTACAGCCTTGCTCCGTACGGAGAGTGATCCGGTTGAACGGCATTCGCTCTACGCCAAGCTTCACGTCCCAAACTCCAACAGTTGCACTCGGTGCAATTGCCGGATTTGCGACCGGTACCGTTACATACGTGAACAGCGGTACGGATACTCTTCGCATTGGTGTGGTGTCTCTGTCTGCAAACACGTTCATTGTTGCAACAACTCCTGCCAATCTTGACGCGATTCCGCCAGGCGGATCTGTTACAGTTGACTATCGGGTAAACTGCGCTGCGCGAACTGCGGTGCGTGATACGATTGTTGCTCGTGTCCTCTCGCCATGTACAATCGATGTACCAACGGTCTTTACCGGTTCGTGCTCTACAGCCGGTCCGGTTTCTGCAGTCGTAAAGATCGACAGTGTGCAGGCCAAGGTTGGAGAAACGATTTCTGTTCCTCTTCGATTGGTTTCATCTGCAGGATTGATCGCTTCCAATGCCACAACATGGAAGGCAACCGTTGCCTACGAACCAAGTGTACTTGTGGGCGTGAATGGAACGACGGACTGTTGGACCAGCGGTCAGAACGGTCCGTGTATGATCGACATATCGGGCACACGCGCACCAGACACCGTCGGAATTTTGACATCCCTCAAGTACACCGTTGTGCTTGGAGATGCCACAAATTCTCCTCTGTCGCTTGTATCGTTTGAATGGACGCAGGCCCCAACTGCCACGATCACCCGCATTTCGGGGAACGTGGCCATCAATGGCATTTGCGAAGAAGGTGGTACACGACTCTTACGCCCAACCGGCACACCTTACCACGTGGTGATTGCACCAAATCCAGCAAGTGATCAGACAATTGTCATGATCGATGGGCTCGGCAGCGAGACGGCCGCGATCACACTCTATTCCATGCTCGGCCAGCAACTCTTCACGGCGAATGCGCCGCCCGATGCGAAAGGAAGTGTTCGCTATAGTATCGATCTGCGAACGATTGGTTCAGGCATTTACAGTCTGAATGTTGCGGCTCGCGGAACGACGACGAAGACCACTCTCATCATCGCACGATAAGGAGCGCACCATGAAGAACACAATCACGACTATCGTTTTCCTGGCGTGCGCAACGGTGGCAATGGCGCAGAAGAGTTCTACTCCAAATTCAGAGACGCCTCAGCAGCGTTCCGCGGGCAAAGACGCAACGCCAAAGACTACTGTTGAATCGCCAGATGAGGCTCCAGTTGCCCGAAAGGCAATCTCATGGTGGTCTCTTGGTGTACATGGCGGAATGAATGTTTCGATGCACAGTGCCGCTTTCAGCGGACTTCCCGGTGTACCCAGTTGCTGTCCTGAATTCTCGAGCGGCAGCGGCGGTGGATTCTATGGTGGCCTAGAAACCGGCTTTCCGATTTCACCTGCCGTAACGATGCTTGCACGACTTGGCTACAACTCGAACTCTGGTACGTTTGAGGCAACAGAACCCACGACGGTTCGCATCAACAACACGGCCGTAAACACGACGTTCAAGCATACGCTTACCACAACCGTGAGCGGCGTGATGCTAGAGCCTGCGGCAGAGTGGCGCGTCGCCGGTGGCCTTGGTCTCGTAGGCGGCGTGCGCCTTGGGTTGCTGATGAGCGCCACGTACGATCAGAAGGAATCGTTTACAGATACGTCCATTCCCTATGAGTATCTCACCACGAATTCAGCAACGAACAATGCGTCGTCGGGAGACATCACGCAACTGAAGACGCTGCAGTTCGGACTTCTGCTGGGCGCACGGTATCACTTGCCCTTGAATACAGAAAGCACATTCGAACTCGTACCCGAGGCATACTACGCTCCGATGTTCACACAGAACGTTACCGGTATTGATTGGTCTACCTCGTCTATCCGACTTGGTCTGGGAGTACTCTACAAATTCATGATTTACCCGGCGGACTCAAATCCGCTGGCGCCGAAACAATAACACACCATGTCAGAACTTGAACGAGAGATTTCACGCAGAAGAACAGTTGCCATCATTTCACACCCAGATGCCGGGAAGACCACGCTCACGGAAAAGCTACTGTTGTACTCCGGTGCAATTCATGCTGCCGGTGCCGTAACAGGTGGGAAGCACTCGAGTACAACATCGGATTGGATGGAGATCGAACAACAACGGGGCATCTCCGTATCGTCTAGTGCGATGCGCGTGGAGTATGGCGACTATTTGCTCAACATTCTTGATACACCGGGTCACCAAGACTTTTCCGAAGACACGTATCGAACATTGATGGCAGTGGATTCTGCGATCATGCTCCTCGATGCAGGACGTGGCGTTCAAGAGCAAACGCTGAAGCTCTTCAAAGTGTGTCGTGATCGTGGCATTCCCATTATTACACTCATGAACAAGATGGACCGCCCGGCGCGAAGTCCACTTGAACTCCTCGATGAAGTCGAGCAAACCCTTGGTATCACTGCTATTCCGCGCACATGGCCCATTGGTGATGGTTCTGATTTTCGAGGCATCTTTGATCGAGACACCGAACAGTTTCATGAATTTGAACGAACGGTCGGGAACAAGTATCAAGCACCAATGAAGGTGGGCGATATTCGAGGCGACAAACTCCGACGTTCTCTTGGAGAGATGGCGCATAACAAACTCCTCGAGGATCTTGAGTTTGTAGACCATGTACTTCCGGCCTTTGAACGCGACGCCTACTTGAACGAACGATGCACTCCGGTTTTTTGGGGGTCGGCCATTACAAATTTTGGCGTGGAGCATTTCCTTCAAGCCATTCTTGACCTTGCCCCTTCCCCACAGCCTTTCGAAATGTCTTCAGGAACGGTGGATCCGCTTAATTCTGAGTTCACTGGCTTTGTGTATAAAGTGCAGGCGAACATGAACAAGTCCCATCGCGACAGAATTTCATTTGTCCGCATTGTGAGTGGAACGTTCGAGCGCGGTATGACGGCATTTCATCCGCGCTCCAACAAAGAGACGAAGTTGAACTATCCGTTCCAGATTTTCGGTCGCGACCGTACGATCATCGACGTTGCCTATCCGGGTGACGTGATTGGGCTCACGAATCCGGGTCTCTTTCGCGTTGGTGATACGATCACTGCAAAGAGCAACATTACTATCCCGCACTTCCCTCGTTTTGCACCAGAGATCTTTGCGAAGGTCTGGCCCGTTTCACGCTCGTTTAGCAAGAGCTTCCGCAAGGGAATCGAGCAGCTTTCAGAAGAAGGCGTGATTCAGATCTTCACCGAGGCGGACGCTTCGCCCGCTCCTCTTGTTGCCGCCGTTGGAGAGTTGCAATTGGAGCTGTTTGCGTGGCGCATGGAGAACGAATACAACGAGAAAGTTTCGTTGGACAGACTTCCCTATACGCGCACACGCTGGCTTGGCTCTGAGGTACGACCGGCCACAAACACGCCGCTCGTGTATGACGAGCAGCTACGTCCGGTGGCAGTGTTTAAGAGCGACTGGGAGATCAACTATGCTCTTGAGCGAACAAAGGACCTTGTCCTTCTCGAACGCCCCGAGGCATAGCCCTACTCTTCGAGAGTGCCCATTTTCCCGCCGGCGAAATCGCGAAATGCCGCGCGCACTTCTTCTTCCGTGTTCATCACGAACGGTCCTTGCATCGCAACTGGCTCATTCAAGGGCTCGCCACTGAGGATGATCATTGAGCCCGGTGCGGATGTGCGAAGGCGGAAAGGGGCAAGGCCTTCGTCGAGTAGTACCATGTAGCGTTCGTCTATAACATGATCGTCGTTAAGCTCTACTTTGCCGTGAAGAACGTAGATGAGCGACGTTGCAAAAGGCAGTTCGATCTTCACATCTACGCCGGCTTCGAATGTTGACGTCATGGCGAGGATTGGTGAAAATGTTTCTGCCGGTCCTCTATCACCACCATACAATCCTGCAACAACGTTCAGTGAAAGCGGGGTGCCGCTTCCGTATACGATGTGCACAGGGATAGTCGACGATGCGATGTCTTGATACTTTGGGGTGGTCATCTTGTGTTTCGCAGGCAGATTCACCCAAAGCTGAATGAGCTCTAGATCTCCGCCCCTTGCAAGGAATTCATCTGTTGGGCCTTCACTATGTAAGACGCCACTACCCGCAGTCATCCACTGCACATCTCCCGCATTCAAGGTGCCATGGTTTCCCATCGAGTCACGATGCCGGGCTTGTCCATGAAACAGGAACGTGACTGGCTCAAACCCTCTATGCGGATGCGGTCCGAGGCGTTCCATCGGATGCGCGGGATCTACGACGTGCGGTCCAGCATGATGCAGGAGAATGAACGGAGAGGCATCACGAATCTCTCGCGATGGGAGAGGTTGCTTAACACGAAAGGGTCCCATCGGGAACTCTTGGGCGTACGCGATAGCGCGCACGCCACGTTGAGTTGATAGTGTCATGTGCAGATTTTGCAATTGCCGCAGCTTGTTCGGCTGCAACAACCTTCAAGAGTTGAACATTCAAATGCAATCGAACATCGTCACTTACAACAATACCACCAGCTTTCGTTTGCTGATACAAGAGCTATGCGTGTTCCAACACACAAATATATGTGTTTAAACACGTATTTGTCAAGAGAATATTCATCTCTCTACATAACACGTCACATTCAATAGGAATTCGTGCTTGAACCACCCTGCAGGATGGCGATACCACTACTGGTACCAAGCCGTTGTGCACCTGCCTCGATCATGGCAATGGCCGTTGCATGATCTCTGATACCGCCTGAGGCCTTCACTTTTACGTGTTGTCCGCTGTGAGCGCGCAGCAGACGAACGTCGTCGAGTGTTGCTCCGGATCCGGCGAATCCCGTAGAGGTTTTGATGAAGTCCGCGTGGGCCTGCGTTACGATACTGCACATATCGATTTTCTCACTCTCCGACAGTAGTCCGGTTTCGATGATCACTTTGACAATACCCTTGCGTTCGTGCACGCTGATCACGATCTCTCGAATGTCTGCAAACACAGCATCCAGATCTCCACTCTTTATCGCCGAGATATTCGCTACCATGTCTATCTCGCGCGCTCCATGGAACATGGCAAGTTCGGTTTCATGCACTTTTGAAGCCGTGAACGTACTGCCAAGCGGAAACCCCACAACTGTGCACACCGCCACCTTGCTCCCCATCAACGCATCAGATGCATGCTGCACGTGCCACGGCAGCACGCAAACACTTGCGAAACTATGCTCACGCGCCTCTTTACACAGAACGAGCACTTGTTCTGTTGTAGCATCTGGCTTTAGCAGCGTGTGGTCTATTGTCGAGGCAAGTGTGTTCATGTTATTGAAGATCGATCTCGCGACCGAACATGTCCGGTATTTTGTATTGATGACTGCCAAAGGCAGAAAACAACTGATTGGTGGAGAACACAAGACCGGCGAAGCGGTTCTCGTCTAGGTTAAAGGCAAAGTCGAATCGAAAGATCGCGTCGGCTCCCGAGGATTTCAAATTATGAATACGGAATCCAAGGCCAATTGCATGATGGAATCGCATGGCACCCAACGGCGTTCCCTGGTTCCATACCGAACCAACGTCGTAAAAGGCAACGCCAGAAAAGCCAAAGGCCCACCACTTCCAGCCTGGGAAGTAGCGGAGTTCAACGTTGGTCACGATACGATTGTCCCCCACCAACTGATTGACGGGATAACCGCGCAAGCCCGCCTCGTTGTCAAGAATAAGCTGACGGAATGCGGCCCAGTTCCACGCAGTGTTTTGGCGGAATCGGGCTGCGAGCACCAATTGTTCTGTGAGCCGTGCATGACCGATTCCGAGTATCTCCATGGCTGTATAGCTCGCACGTCCGTTGCCAAGCCCGCTACCTGCTCCGAATCGACCGAAGAGATAGACGTCTTTTCCAACGTAGCCGGATTGTTCTGCCATACCGCCCACGTACCACATCGACTCTCCGTCTTTTCCAAGCGAGAAGATCCGGCCAAGGATCGCAGACCCCCAAGCACCGCGAGCTTGGACATCCTCTGTTTCGAATCCATTCAATCCAACGCTTCGCTTGAATTCTTGACGGATGGAGGAGAAGGCAAAAAGTAGTCGACCCGTGTTATCAAATGCCTGCCGAAGCGAAGGTGATGCACGTTGGATGTCTTCGATGCTTCCAAAGGCAGTGAAAAACAATCGGTCCCGCTCACCATAGGCCCAAGCATGCCACGCAGACGCGCGTTGAAGGTGGAAGGGAGCAAGGGACGTGGGTACGCCTCGGTCAAAAATGAAATCGCTACCAAACGAGTTTTGTAATGTCACAGACCACGACGTTGGCGTTGCCATTGTTCGAAACTGTTTGATAAACATCACCGACTGTTCCGTTTTGATACGGTTCGCGAGGATCGACGCATAGAGTCCAATCTCGGTCCGAAACAATCGGCGTTGTCCTATCGCGGCTGTGCCTTCCCACCCTATATCATTCTCTGTTTTATAGACGCCAGACAGAAGCGCATCCGTACCTGTGCCAGCAACATTCCCCTCTTCGATCTTAGCGCCAACCGTGCTGGCTCCACCACCGGTGCCAAACAAAACGGCAGGACGAAACGACCATCGATCTTGCGTGAGAAGGGTAACGTCTACGCTGTCTTCTGACACCGAATCAATTGTTACGCGAACAAGGGAAAAGAGTCCAGTTTTTCGAAGAATGCGCTCGGTCTCCAGAATCGAAACCGTATCCAACTCATCGCCCTCTTCGAAGAGCAATTCATCTTCGACGTAGTACTCTCGCGTAAGCGTATGGATGGCATTGGCCCAATCGGCTCCGAAGAACCAATCCGAGTGCCGCGGATCGAACACATCACGGCGATCAACCGTTATGCTGCGGATGTACGGTTGAGCGTTGGCGGGGAGGAGAGAAAGCAGGAAGGAGATCGTGCAGAAGAGAGATACGACGACGTGTCGACGCGACATCAACGTCCTCCCGGTAGCAAGGAATACACTTGCTGTGTTGTGGTACACAGCATTAATCGATGTGTGAGTTCCAAACATTCGAAATACTGCAAGGACCGAATCCTGTCCTTCAGTTCTAAACAAAGCGTCGGCGACACACTCAATTCACTAATCCCAAGTCCGATGAGCATCTCGGTAGCCGCCGCGTGACCGGCCAATTCACCACACACACTCACAGTTGTGCTATGTAGGCGGCCTGCATCTACAACCATCTTGATCATGCGAATCACCGCCGGATGCAAGGCGTCGAAGATGTCTGCCACCATTTCATTCGTCCGATCAGTGGCCAATGCGTACTGCGCAAGATCATTGGTGCCGATGCTTAAAAAGTCTGCGGCTTCTGCAAATGTTTCTGCCATCAGCGCAGCAGCCGGCGTCTCCACCATCACACCAATCTGGATTTGCGGATCGAAGTCGACCTCTTCCATCGCAAGCCGATGCTTGCATGTCTCGATCATCACTTTTGCTTGATGCAACTCTTCCAACACGGTTACCATGGGAAGCATAAACTTTACATTCCGATACTTGCTTGCACGCAACACGGCATATATCTGATCTTCAAAAAGATCGGGCCGATAGAGTAAGAACCGGATGCCACGAAGGCCAAGTGCTGGGTTGTCTTCGTGATGCGGAATTCCCTCGCGGAACTTATCTGAACCCACGTCGAAAGCGCGGAAGGTTACTGGACGTGGATACGCGCGCTGTGCGATATCGCTATACCACTCCGTTTGCTCTGCAACGCTCGGATATCCGCCGTGCTGCATGAGTAAGAACTCTGTGCGTACCAGACCGATTCCTTCGCATCCAGCCATGACGGCTGCGTCCACTTGATCCGGTGTGTCGATGTTTGCAAGCAATCGAATACTGAGTCCGTCTCGTGTGATCGTGGGCTCATTGATCAACGCGCCAAGGCGCGCGCGGTATTCCTCTGCTTGACTTTGCTTTTCGTAGTACCTGCTTAGCGTTTCGTCGCTCGGATTCACAACTACCACACCAGCATATCCATCAACAATGATGGTTGTGCCATTGGGAATATCTGTCGTTGCATTACGCAGTCCGATCACCGCAGGAATACCTACATCGCGCGCTAGAATCGATGAATGCGAATTGATTCCACCAATCTCTGTTATGAACGCCAGCGTATTGGTCTGCTTAAAGAACAGAATGTCCTGCGGCGTCATAGAGCCTGCTACGACGATTGAATCGCGGGCG
>JBBRES010000034.1:0-16769 GCA_038202665.1 Kapaibacterium sp. (SeqCode)
AAGGACACGTTGCTGTACCGGATGTCGGTGGTGATGTACTTGTAGACGGCTTCGATAATCTTGGATTCGTCGGTAATGGCGGGTGGCAAGATCTGGTCGACGATCTCTTTGATCTCGTAGGAGGTGCGGGTCTTTGTGCGGGCCACATCGTAGTACCAATCCACGAGGTCGGACCACTTAGACATGCTCGACACTTGAACGGTTTTTCCTACCTCCGAATAGCTTGGCATTGCCTCTTCGAAGTCGATAGCCACTTCGTTTTTCGACGACCATTCATACAGTTTGCCAAAGGCATTCGTTGATGTGCGAGGCGTTGCATTCCAATTCGTGCTTTGCCACTGGAACGTATTATCTGCGGGAACGAGCAGGGAGTAGCGCGTATGGAGTTGCGGATAGTAACCATTGAACTCGAAGGCATCCCAGAAGTACGGTGCAAGTCTACCGCGCCGCGCTTCTCGCACACGAACGCGCAAGTACATGAAGTCGCCCGGCTCGAGGTTCTTGAACACGATCAAGGAACCATTCCTATCGGCAGGGATTTCCTTGCCGCCTTGCTTCCGTACAACAGCCTTTTCGATGGTGAATCCGCCATCTGCCACATAGGGTAGTTGATACTCTTTGAAGGCATCAATGCCTTCTGTTGTGAGGATGCGAATAATGGTCTCGTGCAAGACTTCGCTTCTACTGCCATCGTAGACAACGCGACGAACATCGTCGGTCAGGTAGACCGCTGTTGCGTCGGGATAATCTTCGGCATTTGGAGCTCCGGCAATGATCGAGTCGACGTCTGTTTGCGCCATCAACGTGAACGGCGATGGCTGTCCTAAGAGTTCTCGCAGTGCATCTCGTGCGTCGAAGTTAGAGGGGTCGCAGGCGAGTGCTCGACGGAACGAATTGATAGCACCGTCCTTGTTATAGAGGGTGCGTTCCAATACACCGGCGCGGAACCAGATAGAAGAAACTCCCGGAGCAAGGTCGAGGGCTCTTCGCATTTCACCGAGTGCTTTGTCGTACTCACGCCGCGATGCATAGACGTCGGAACGTGTTACGAGATAGCCCGGTGCAGGAGAACCAATCGCAAAGAGTTGTTTGTAGTCTTCTTCCCACGCATTCATATCGCCCATGTCTCGATGCACGTTTGAGATTGTAATGAGGCCATTCTCTGTGTATGCAACGGAGAGATGCTTGCGAAGGATAGAAAGAGCGAGTTCGTGACGTCCTTCAGTTTGAAGTGCTTGACCCGCAACGGCTACGGCATAGGAGTAGTTACCAGGGTGGAGTTCAAACGCGCGCGCTGTGAGTTCGTTGATGCGTTGAATATCGTTGCGCTGACGTGCCACTTGCAAAGAAGCGTCGAAGAATTCATTGCTTAACGGGAGTGCAGATTCGATCTGCGGAAGTATAGATGTTGCTTCGTCGATCTGTTCATTCTGCATAGCCCGTGTAAACTTATAGAAGAGTGACACGGGTACATCGGGTCGAAGCGACGAGAGGTGTTCAATGGTGGTAAGATACTCGTCGTTCTTATCGCCGCGTCGGTATGCTTCCATCATCAGCATCAGAGCCGCTATACAGTCTGGGTACTGTTTGAGAACCGTACGCAGGATCAGTTCTGCTTCTGTGGTTTCGTCGTTTCGAAGATGCGCCTCTGCTAGGAGGAAGTAGTTCTCAAACCGGTCTGGATACGCGGCAATCTGAGCCCGAAAGAAATCGGTATACGGATTCGGATGTTGCTGGGGTTTTGGATCTGCATTCCCTGTGATCTGCGGTTGGGTTGAGAACCGAAGGTCGTTTACGGCAAGACCGTCTGGAGTAGTGATGCGGAGTAAGAAATTGCAACGCGACAGTTCGGAATTGCCGCACTTCACGAGAATGCGATTCCAACCCTTCGACAAGGTGACGTCGCTTACATAGGTGTCGAGGTCATTGTTGTGTTCATCGATACTTTCGTGAACCACCAGACCGTTCAAAAACAACTTGAACGAACCCGACGTGCCAATGCGAAGTTGAACGCGCTTGTCGGCGTCGGCATAGGCATACGTCACACTATAGAACGTCCCTCGGAGCGACGGGAAATAGCGAGCAAAGTCTACCCAGCCATCGTTGCGAATCACGCCGGGTTCCATCCAACGCACGCGCGCACCACTTTCTCCGCTGTACTCTGCTGTTGGATCGTCTTCTGTTTCTGGTGGGAAGACGCGTTCATGACCGGAGCCGGAGATGTTGTCGAACGGACCGATCAGGCGCCACTCATGGAGTGCACCGATTTTTTCGCGCCACATGCGAGCACCGTCGAGGTCTGCAAAGAGCTCGTCGATAGACCCAAGCTGCTCGCAGGCCATTGCGCGCAGAATACCCGTCGAGTCTGGATGTTCAACCGCATGAACATACATGTCGCGCACTCCCGAATTGCGCGCGCCCGCCTGCGTAAGCACACGCTGTGTGAGCACAGATGCGTACACGTAGGGAGTTGGGTCGGACACCGTTCGCAGCGCACTCTGAAATGCGCGCCACGACAGCGTGTCCTGTGAGTGAATCATGTAGGCGTAGGTAAGTCCCAGATACGCTCGGCCATCTGCAGGGTCGGCAACAAGTGCCGCCTTAAACTGCCGAATGGCCTCGGTCTCGTTGTTTTTCATCAGAGAGTACCAACCATCTGATGTGCCAGCGAGAGCGTATACGGCTACCATGCCCATAAGGGCAAAGGATGTGAACAGGCTTTTCATTGCTTTTGGTATGTTGCGTTATACGTTCACAAACTACCTGAAAATCCCATGTTTGCTGTGTCATCTCTACTCGTGCCGACGGATTTCTCCGAAAATGCCGGTCAAGCCTTGCAGTACGCAAAGGAGATCGCACGCAACACCACGGCAACGTTGCATCTACTTCACATCGTGGAACCGGTGGTGTATCCGGCAGATTGGAGCTATGCCCAGGTTGGATTTGCAGATATCGAGCAGGAGCTCTACGACAATGCCCAGAAGGAGCTTCTTGTATTGGCAGGTGTGTTAAAGGCGGAAGGGTTTACGGCTGTGACAACAGTTGTACGTGGTCGTGCCTCCGACGAGATCTGCAACTATGCCAAGGAGAACAACATCTCCATTATTGCCATTGGAACCCACGGCCGGAGCGGGCTTGAGCACTTCTTGTTTGGTAGCACCACAGAACGAGTGCTTCGAAAAGCCCCATGTCCGGTCCTCTCCGTCCACCTAGACTCCGCCAAGAAATAACCCTACCGCCCTATGCCCTTTCTGAACACCTCTAAACTCGTTACCATCGAGCGCCACATCACAGAGGAGGGTGCGATGCATCCTTCTGCAACCGGTGAATTCTCGAGACTTCTTCGAGATCTCACACTTGCCATCCGCATTGTTGCTCGTGATGTGCGACGTTCAGGACTGAACGATGTGCTTGGGGTGACGGAAGATGTGAATGTGCATGGGGAATTGGTGAAGCGACTCGACATTCACGCTAACGAAATGATCATACGGGCTATGGACCATGGCGGACATTTGTGCGTGATGGCATCCGAGGAAAACGAAGATCTCATCCCGATTTCTTCTCCCTATCGCAACGGAAAGTATGTGTTGGTGTTTGATCCTCTGGACGGATCGTCGAACATCGACGTGAACGTGTCGATTGGAACGATCTTCTCGATTTACCAGCGCCTAGACCCAACGTCGGCAACACCGGGGTCGCTTGCGGACGTGTTGCAACCGGGCTATAAGCAGGTTGCGGCTGGGTATGCGATGTATGGGAGCAGCACACAGTTGGTGTATTCAAGTGGGAACGGCGTCGACATTTTCACGTTCGACCCGACCATCGGAGAGTTTTTGCTCACGTATGAGAAGATCAAAATCCCGAGTCGCGGAAAAATCTATTCGATCAACAGCGGTAACTCGTACAAGTGGGACGAAGGACTTCGCAACTATGTACGGCATTTGCTCAGTCCGTCCGACGACGGCCTCCGTCCGTTTTCGCTTCGATACGTGGGCACGATGGTGGCAGATATTCATCGGACGCTGCACTATGGCGGCATTTTCATGTATCCGCGAGACACCTCGTCGCCTAACGGAAAACTCCGGCTGGTGTACGAAGTGAATCCTATGTCGTTCCTCGTCGAGCAAGCGGGTGGTCGCGCCACCGACGGATACAGGCGAATTCTCGACCTCGAGCCCACGTCGCTCCACCAACGCGTTCCATGTTTTATCGGAAGCGTGGAAGATGTGTTGGAGGCAGAGCGGTTCCTTCATGCCGATGCAGCCGAAGGATGAGGTTTGAAGAGAGTTGCCTAATGTTGAAGTCTTCACAACAAGGGAACTTGCCATGTCTGACCGTCGCGACTTCATCAAAGCAACTGCAGTAGGCGCCCTTGGCCTTGCCGCCCTCCCATCCGCCGCATCCCTTGCGGCCACACCGCTCGCACCTGCGGGCACGCCCACAAAGCACGAACTCCCGCCACTTCCGTATGCCTACGATGCGCTCGAGCCGCATATCGACGCGCAAACCATGCAACTGCATCACGACAAACACCATGCGGGCTACGTGGCTGGTTTGAACAAGGCCGAAGACGAATTGGCGAAGGCACGTGCATCTGGCGACTTTGCCCTCATTCAACATTGGTCCAAGCAAGCTGCGTTTCACGGTGGGGGTCATTTCCTGCACTCTATGTTCTGGACGGTAATGGCACCATCCGGTAAGGGTGGCGGGGGAGAACCTTCGGGCGCTTTGATGGACCTGATTGTACGGAGCTTCGGCTCATTCGACGCATTCAAAAAGCAGCTTAGCGCTGCCGCTGCTGCCGTAGAAGGCAGTGGATGGGGCCTGGTGCACTTCCGTCCGTCCGACGGATCGCTCATCATCCTACAGGCCGAGAACCAGCACAAGCTCTCGTCGTGGGGAAGTACGCCGGTGCTTGGCATCGATGTGTGGGAGCATGCCTACTACCTCAAGTACCAGAACAAGCGGGCAGACTACATAGCAGCTTGGTGGAATGTGGTGAATTGGGCAGAGGTGGCACGTAGGGTTGAGAGCGCAAAGTGACCCCTCGTCTTCTGTGCATAACTCAATAAGTCGTTGAGTTGAATGAATAAACCTTAATGCAAATAAATGTTGCATCAGTCACAATTGCGCGTATATTTGTTCATCCCACGGGGGCGGACCATCGTGGGGATCGTGCCGAGTCGAGATAAATTCACTGGTTCTTCATGGCACGGAACTGAATTTGGTCCGTATTGAGGTTTGTATGAATATCTATGTTGGCAACCTTCCATATTCGATGGGCGACGCTGAATTGCGCCAATCATTCGAAGAGTTTGGTGCAGTTTCAAATGCTTCGGTTGTGAAAGACAAGTTCACAGGCCGTAGCCGTGGTTTCGGCTTTGTAGAAATGCCCGACACCGACGCAGCGAATAACGCTATCGAGTCAATGAACGGTCGCAACTTGGGCGGACGCCCATTGGTAGCGAACGAGGCTCGTCCACGTGATGAGCGTCCGCGCTTCAACAATCGCGATCGCTATTGATCAGGCAATAACCAAGATCAAATCCTAAAGGGTCGCCATTTGGCGACCCTTTTTTTTTGCCCCCCGCCCTTCTTTGCTTTCCCGTATTTTGCGCGTTCATGAATCCCGCACGACGCGCTTATCACGAGGAATGAATGCAAATCTTTGACACCCTCCAAGACCTTGGCCACGAACAAGTGGTTATGTGCTCAGACAAGATCACCGGCCTACGCGCCATTATTGCCATCCACGACACTTCACTTGGACCCGCCCTGGGCGGTACACGCTTTTGGAACTATGCAAACGACGAAGAGGCACTTACCGATGCGCTCCGTCTTTCTCGCGGCATGACGTATAAGGCCGCAGTGAGCGGAGTGAATTTGGGAGGCGGCAAGGCCGTGATTATTGGCGATGCGAAGACAATGAAGAGCGAGGCGCTCTTCCGCGCATACGGTCGCATGGTAGACTCGCTTCGCGGCAGGTACATTACTGCCGAAGACGTGAACACGAGTGTTCGCGACATGGAGTGGATTCGCATGGAGACCAAGTACGTTACGGGCGTTGGAGGCGCAGGCGGCTCCGGAGACCCAAGTCCGGTAACAGCGTTTGGTGTGTACTCTGGCATGAAGGCCTGCGCTCGCTTCGCCTGGGGTACCGACTCCCTCAATGGCAAACGCATCGTAGTGCAAGGCGCAGGGAATGTTGCCTCGCACCTCGTGCACTCGCTTACGAAGGAAGGCGCCAAGGTTTTTGTGACGGATATCTTCAATGAGAAGGCACAAGAACTTGCGGCACAAACGGGAGCAACCGTTATCAAGCCAGAGGATGTGTTTACAACAGAGTGCGACATTTTCTCGCCCAATGCACTTGGTGCCATTTTGAACGACAGCACGATTCCGAATCTTTCGTGTTCGATCGTCTGTGGTGGCGCAAACAATCAACTCCAGGAAGAACACAAGCACGGAGCCATGCTCAAGGAGAGAGGCATCGTGTACGGTCCGGACTACGTCGTGAACTCGGGTGGTCTGATGAACGTAGCGTCGGAAGTCGAAGGATACGATCGCGAGAGAGTCATGCGTCAAGCGCAAGGCATTTTCGACATCACGATGAACATTCTCGTAACAGCCAAAGAGCGTAACATTTTACCCGTTGAAGCATCGAATGCAATTGCAGAAGAGCGCATTCACAAAGTGCGACACGTTCACGGCAGCTACAACGGATCGCCAACGATCCGCGGTGTATAAACGCATGGCACTAGAACGACCAGACGACAAGTTTCCAACGAGTAAGACGCGAACTGTTCGTGGTACTCGGCACATGGCACGCGAAAAAGTGCTGCAGATTCTTGCAGCATGTTTCGAAACACCAGAAGAGTGGGGAATCATTTTCTCTCACATTTTCTTCCGTCAATTCACCTTCGAAGCCACAGACACGGCAGGCGAAGGCACGCGCATTCTTCGTCCAGAAGAAGTGATGGAGCTGGATGCAGATATTCCAATCCAGTGGTCGAAGGAAGACGAAGAGTATGCTGTGCATCTACTGCAGTCCGTTCGTTCCATGCTCGAGAAAAATCAGGCGCTGATCGAAAAGCACGCCGTGAATTGGGATCTCGAACGCATTGCACTCTTAGACCGAATCCTTATGCACATGGCCATTGCCGAACTCGTAACGTGCCATGACATTCCTGTGAAAGTCACCATCAACGAAGTGATTGAACTGGCCAAGCGCTATTCAACAGATAAGAGCGGAACCTTCATCAATGGAATTCTTGATGCGACAGTTGCAGAACTGCGCACCGATGGACGCATTGTGAAAGCTGGCCGCGGATTGCAAGACTGACATTTCTCTTTTTCTTCGGAGTTGTAATGCGACGTCTCCTACTTGTTTTACTCGTTGGCCTTGCCGCCCTACCAATGATGGCGCAACCTGCGGTGGATTGGGTCCGATTGGGTCTTGGTCCTAACCTGGACGACGCAACATCGATCGCCGTTGCACCCAATGGCGAAGTTCGCGTAGCGGGCACCTATTCGGATTCTATCACGTTCGACAAAGAGAAAATCCAAGCCTACGGCAACTACGATGTGTTCATGACGCGATTTGCAGCCAATGGTAGCGTGATGATCGCAAACACGTACGGTGGTTTGGACGTAGACGAGTGTAACAGCATTACCGTAGATAATAAAGGCAACGTCTATGTTTGCGGCGCGTTTTCCGATCAAATGTTGATTGGAGATACGTTGCTAGAAACGATCGACCTTGCGAGCGTCGACATTTTCGTCGCAAAGTTCGATCGCATGGGTGCCTTTTTGTGGGCCAAAGTGTTTGGTTCAACAAACTTTGACGAGACGAGTCCGTACGTGGCCGCAGACTCCACGGGGAATGTCTATCTGGCCGGTTCGTTCGGGCGTACTGCAGAGTTCGGCACCAAAAGGATTACGGCCGACGGGAAGGCCGATATGTTCTTATGTAGGATGAATTCTTCTGGCGAAGTACAATGGGTAAAGAAAATCGGTGGTATCGAGAACGATCGTGCAACTGGACTCTGCATCAACAAAGACGGCTCGCGCATTAACGTCGTCGGAACCTTTGAGGACAATGTTCGATTCGATGCCACAGACGTTACGAGTTTTAACAACAAGGCAGACTTCTTCGTGGTGTCCTACGACAACGCCGGAGTGATTAAGTGGTGGCACCGCATGGGAACACCAGGTATTGATCGCGGCATTGCCTGCACCATGGATCGCAAGGGCAACCTTGTAATCACAGGCGCATTTGCAGGCGCTATGTCGTTCATTGACAACTCTTCTCCTACGAATTCGAACGGTGCCCTCTACACGGATATCTTCCTCGCAAAGCTCGACGCCGTTGGTGGATTTATGTGGACGAAGAAGTTTGGTGGTATCAACGAAGAGTACGCGTTTTCTGTTGCCACAGATAAGAACAACAACATCTATGTTGGTGGATACTACGACAGCTCGACGGTCTTTGGCGAGAACGTCATCGAAGGTGAAGGCGGCCGAGAAGCAGTTCTCTTTAAGGTTAATGAAGTTGGCGATTACGATTGGGTTGTACAAGCATCAGGTCCGTTCGACGACGAAATTCACGGCGTTGTGATCGACGAGAACAGTAACCCGATTGTCTGCGGTGTGTTTGATACGAAGGTAACGATCGGTTCTACCGTGTATACAGGTCAGCGCTTCTCCGACGTCTTCGTTACTCGCTTCAAGTGCGGTCCGAACACCCTTCTCATACCAGCCATCACGAGACTCGATATCTGTGAAGGTGCAGATACCCTCTTGCGTGTACGCGACGGATATCCTGGATATCAGTGGTACGACAACAACAACGCGGTTGGCGGCGCAACACGAAGCCGATTCTCGCTCGAGAAACTCACGACCGGCGTTCACAAGATCAAAGTGCAGATAACGGGCTTTGATCAGTGCGTTGGCTTTAGCGTGGAAGTCACAGTTGCCGTAGCTGATGGAATGGCAAAGCCATTGATCACGCAGACCGGTTCCGATCTAAAGGTGAGCATCGATAATGCCATGACGTATGAATGGACACGCGAAGGAAAGCCCACATCAAAAAGTGGAACACAGACGATTACGTCGGAAGGTACCGGCCTGTATCGTGTTCGTGTGACAGACTCATCCGGTTGCACGCGTTGGAGCGATGCCTTTGTGATTGGCACAACAGATGTTTCAACAGACGTCTTCACAAACGCTGTGAGCCTTCGTCCGAATCCGGCATTCGAAACAATCACGCTCACTACTGGTGGTGAGTCGGTTGTCCGCATTGTAGACATGATTGGCAACACGATGTATACCGAGCAAGCATCGGGCTCGATAACAGTGAACCTGCAGCAGTTTGCACCAGGAGCCTACATGGCGGTGGTCCTACGTGGTTCCGAGATAATCCGACTTCCGTTCATCAAGCAGTAACGGTGGCTGGCGCATATCGAGCGCCAACGCCACGTAGACGGGCACATATTCAAGCAGTAACCAAGCGGGGTGTTCTAACCACACCCCGCTTTCTTTTTGTGTCATCACGAACAGACCATAAAAGCTCATCGTTGCGGCCAACACGATGGAACTTCGCATGGGTCGTAGAACTGCGAATGCGATCACCGGTACGGCATACCACGGATGGGTGACGGGTGAGAACGCAAGCACTGCCATCATCGCGAGCTGCATGCCGATGATCGGACGTTCTCGGTAGCGAATCCACGCAACGATAATTACAATCCCAGCAGACGCTGCCGAGACGTATCGAACAGTGTTCGGCGCGTCGATCACACGATGAAGCATCCAATGCCATGCACTGTTTGCACTCCACACTGATGCATACGTCTTCAGTGTGACGAACATCCAAGGATCGTACGACACACCAACAATCACGATACTCGCTGCAAGCGTGGAAATGGCGTACACAGCGGCTTTGCGCCGTGGCATCGTGTACAGCAACCACGGTAGAAACAGCACTGGCAGAAACTTTACACCGATGCCCATCGCAAGAAGCACACCGCCAAGCACTGGTCGATCTTTGACCACGTACAGCGAAGCAAGTACGAAGAACATCATCACAACATCCACGTGTGCGTCCATGCTGAACTGAAAGATCATGCATGGCGAGAGCGCCGCAATCAACACGAGTTCTGGTCGAAGTCCACGCTGTCGTAACAGCAACATCAACAACACCAACGCACCCATCTCTGCGAGAAACGTAGGCAGTTTCCACCAAAGCGTTTCGCCAAACATCCACGTCGACGCAGCAAACCACCATTCGGCTACAGGCGGATAGATTGTGTGTATGTGCGGATAGGTTACGCGCTCAGGCAGATCCTGTGTGTGAAGCCACGAAAGGGTACTGTCGTTGGGTGCAAATCGATAGGGAGAAATGCCATGCGTGGCAACAATCCCATCCCATTGATAGCGCGCTATATCGTCGCTGAAGTACGGAGGGCTTGCAAAGGCGGCAAGGTGAAGAAGGCCGCCTGCAACGAACAGTATTCGTGTGAGCCGCTGGGAAAGACGCTTGCGCATGAGCCACACGCAGAGTGCGAGCCAACAGGCCGACGTGAAGATCCAGACCCACGTCATCGCTGCCAACGTACGGTGCGAAACCGAGCGATCGTGGTTAGGATCTTGATGCCAGCTCGCACAGAGCCGCGAATCGTTCCGGAGATCTTCGATGTACCAATGCGCTTTCGATATCGCACGGATACTTCTGAGCAACGCATACGCAACGCCGCGGCCTTGATCTGCATCTCTACCGTCCACCCAAAATTGCGGTCTTCCATACGCAGCGTATCAAGTGCACTGCGCGAAATCGCACGCATCGGACCGAGATCTGTAAAGCGAACTCCCCAGAACAATCGGATGAGTAGGGTTGAAAGCCAATTGCCAAAGATAGCCTGCGGAAGAAGGGCACCTTTCTCCCTCACACCCGTAACGCGTGAACCAATGCACATGTCGTGAGATCCGTTGCACACGGGCTCAAGAACGAGGAGCAGATCTTCGGGATAGTCGGAGTAGTCGCCATCGATAAAACAAACCACATCATACTGCTGACACTCCTGCATGCCTCGTAAGCAAGAGGCGCCATAGCCACGCTCAGACTCCGAAACGACCACGGCGCCGTGGTCGCGCGCAATGGCAGCACTCGCGTCTGTAGAGCCATTGTCTACGCAGATGATCACATCTACGCAGGACGGGATCTCGTCTATCACCAAGCCAATGCTACGCTCCTCGTTGAGTATAGGGATGATGCAGGCAATGCTCGTACCGTAGAGTGCCATGGTTAGCGTTGGTAGCGTGCATTGTAACCGGCCGACTCAACGCGGTCCCATCCCTGCTCGGCAGCTTGCTTGTCTAGGAACTCCCGAGCACTATCGAGTGAGATCTGCGTTCGCGTTGCGAAGTCCGATGCCTCTATCGCCGCGCCCTCGTTGAACATCTCTTGGAGAACCCGACGCAGCCGGGCGTTGAATGCAGAGCGCATACGCATACCCACGATGAGCATCGTAAGTGTAACGGTAAGCAGGATTGCGGTGAGGATGCCATTGCCAATGGCCGTCTCGGCATGGATTTCGCCAAATGAGCCTATAAGCATGATCCCACCGAAAATGGTGAACATCATCATAAGGCCTGTGGCAGAGAGTATGAGTCTGTGAAGCATAGAGTGCAAACTTACGTGCTATTTTCGCTGTAATACCAGCACAGGAGAGATCAGTGGACGAGAAGATCGAACATCTACGGGCAGTGAAGGCCGAAGCCCTGTTGGGCGGCGGACAGGCGCGGATTGACGCACAACACAAAAAAGGAAAGCTCACCGCTCGTGAACGGCTTTCGCTCTTGTTGGACGAAGATTCGTTTCATGAATTCGATATGCTTGCCCGACACCGCTCCACAAAGTTCGGGATGGAAAAGCAACGGCCACTTGGAGATGGAGTGGTTACCGGTATCGGAACAATTCATGGTCGTACCGTTTGCGTGTTCTCGCAAGACTTCACGGTATTCGGTGGATCGCTCTCCGAAGTATTCGCAGAGAAGATCTGTAAGATCATGGACTATGCGATGAAGATCGGTGCACCGGTCATCGGACTGAACGACTCCGGTGGTGCTCGCATTCAGGAGGGAGTGGTATCCCTTGCCGGCTACGCAGATATCTTCCTACGCAATACCATGGCCAGCGGTGTGGTACCGCAGATAAGTGTGGTGTTGGGTCCGTGCGCCGGCGGAGCCGTGTATTCTCCGGCACTCACAGACTTCATCTTCATGACGAAGGGCACAAGCTACATGTTCGTAACGGGCCCCGAAGTGGTGAAGACCGTCACGCATGAAGAAGTCACCTTCGAAGAACTCGGTGGTGCCGATACGCACGCAGAGCGAAGTGGAGTTGCACACTTCGCAATGGAAAACGAAGTAGAGTGTCTGTTGAGCGTCCGCAAACTCATGTCGTATGTGCCAGCGAACAACCGCGAGAAGCCGCTCCACAAGCCAACGAACGACAGTCCAACACGACGTTGCGAAAAAGTGAAGCATCTGATTCCGGCGAACGTGAACACACCGTACGACATGAAAGAAGTGATTCGCGACGTGGTGGACGAGGGCGACTTTTTCGAAGTGCACGAAGGCTATGCCACGAATATTCTCGTCGGCTTTGCAACGCTGGATGGAATGCCTGTTGGCATTGTTGCCAATCAACCAGCGTCTCTTGCCGGTGTGCTCGACATAAACTCGAGTATAAAGGGCGCACGCTTCGTACGATTCTGCGATGCCTTCAACATCCCACTCGTTGTGTTCGAAGACGTACCTGGATTCCTACCCGGCACAGATCAAGAATGGCGCGGTATCATACGGCACGGTGCAAAGCTGCTCTATGCCTTCTGCGAAGCCACTGTGCCAAAGCTTACGGTAATCACGCGTAAGGCGTACGGTGGAGCATACGACGTGATGAGCTCGAAGCATATTCGTGGCGACTATAATGTTGCATGGCCCACGGCGCAGATTGCCGTGATGGGTGCAAAGGGCGCCGTAGAGATCTTGTATAGCAAAGACATTAAGGCTGCTGAGAACAAAGAAGAGAAGGCACGTGAATTACAAGATCAATACGATCGTGAGTTTGCAAACCCGTACGAAGCAGCAGAGAGAGGATTTGTTGACGATGTGATCGAACCCGATATGACGCGCATCGATCTTATTCGAGCACTGCGATCACTTCGCACGAAGGTGGATACAAATCCCTGGAAGAAACACGGAAATATTCCGCTGTAAACATGTCTACCGAGCGTGGTCTATCACCACGCTCGTGCCGTAGCGCGGATGTCCGCATACGCTTGCACCAATCTGCGTGTACGTTGTGCTGAGCATGTTCTCGCGATGTCCTCTGCCCGGCGTTCCCTCGTCTACGAGAAACGCCGCAAGGATCATGGCTGGCTCTGAGTAGCCGTAGGTGTTGCTCTCACCCATGGTCTCGTACGTGGTGTATCGGCGCATGCGCATGCCGGGGTCGCTCTTGTCTGTGCCGAAGTGACCTACCACTCCGTTCTTTTCGCAGTCCACACAGTGGTCCCTTGCCGCCTTCATCAATCCCTCATCAATCCGAAACGCAAGCAACGGAGTTTGTGTACGAAGTCGTGCAACGATCTCTGCGAACGCCTTATCGAATTCCTTTTTGTTGCGCGAGATAGGTCGGGCCACTTTCTTGTATTGCTCAAGGGAAGGCAGAAAGGAGGCAGGGTTCAAGCGCACTGCATTGATTGTAGCAAGAAGTGCGGCGTCTTGTTGTGCACGCACGCCTGTGGCAGACGCCGCAACGACAACACAACACATCACAAGGAGAGCAAGGCGATTCACGATGACTTCTTTTTTGTGTAGATGTGACTAAGAAGCAACGCTCCTCCGGCAAGTCCGGTGTCTTTCATAACGCCAATCATGCCAAGCATCGACGTGGTTGGATCTGCACTCAGCATTGATGGAATATGCATGAATGCAACGTAGATCAAGAGGAGAAGGCAAAGCAAAAAGCCAGCGAGTCGAATCTGGATTGCACTGATGATGGCAAGTGCTGCAGCCACATCGAAGGCACCCGTGATGTAGATCCACACGATGCCTCCCGGCAGCCACGATGGAACCATACCAACCATTTTGTCGGCCATCAAAAAATGCTGCATGCCGAGCATCAAGAATGGTACCATGAACAGAATCCTAGCGAAGAGCAATACGGAAGGCTTCATGGCGCGTAGATCCTTTCACAAAGTGAGGAGAGTGTCTTTGCTTCGGACTCTTTGAGGCGGACGCGAAACTCAGCATCGGCAAGGTCGACGTCTTTCTGCATGGAGACGAGCAGATCGAGCCCCTTCTTTGTGATGAAGGTAAGAGAGAGTCTACCGTCTTCTTTGCTTTTCGCTCTGCGCGCAAACCCCGAGCGCTCAAGCCTGTCGATTAGCCGCGTAACATCAGGCGCTTCTTCGATCATACGCTGAATGATCTCGCACCGAGGATGTCCGCCTGGATACACACCACGCAGGATGCGCAGCACGTTGTATTGCGCTGCCGTGATTCCATGTACCTCGCACGAACGCGTGAGGTTGCGACGTAGATGATCGGCCACAACAATCAAATTCAAGTATGCCTCTTGATACACAGAGGAAAACGTTGTTTGCTTGATGCGTTCTTGTAGTGCTGTTCCCATAGGACAAAGGTACCACTGAAAAATATGTGTTACAACACGTAAAAGCGGCGCAGTTATTTCCCAACAAGGGCATCGGCATGTTCTGCAACGCGCAGAGCCGTAATGATGGGTTCGAGGTCGCCATCAACCACTTGCTGAAGGGGATAGTTCTTCACGTCACCTTCCAACCGATGATCGGTAACACGGTTTTGCGGGAAGTTGTATGTGCGGATCTTTTCAGAACGGTCGCCAGAGCCAATCTGCGACTTCCGATCGCCGGCGATCGCAGATTGCTGCTTCTCGAGTTCCATTTCGTACAAACGTGCGCGAAGTACCTTCATGGCTTTGTCGCGGTTCTTGAGTTGCGAGCGTTCGTCCTGACATTGCACAACGATTCCCGACGGAATGTGAACGATGCGAACAGCTGTCTCCACCTTGTTCACATTCTGTCCGCCCTTACCACCGCTTCGAAAAATATCGATGCGCAGATCTTCTTGATTGATGTGAACGTCTACGTCTTCTGCTTCCGGCAGGACGGCAACGGTAGCGGCGGACGTGTGAATGCGGCCACTTGCCTCTGTGTCGGGAACACGCTGCACGCGGTGCACACCGCTTTCGTACTTGAGTACTCCGTACGCTTCTTCTGCGGTGACTTCGAACGTGATCTCTTTAAAACCGCCACGTTCGCTCTCTGTTGTGTCTATCACACCAACCGGCCACCCCCGGCGTTCGCAGAAGCGTTGATACATGCGGAACAGATCACCAGCAAAGATCCCAGCCTCGTCTCCTCCGGTGCCCGCACGGATTTCGACGATGCAGCTCTTCATGTCGTTGGGGTCTTTGGGAATCAGCATCACTTGGAGCGAGAACTCGAGCTCCGTTAGCTGAACCTCGAGAGCCTTCGTGTCTTCGTAGGCCATGTCGCGCATGTCCGAATCGGTGGCCGAATCGTCGATCAACGCCCGGTTATCCAGTATCTGGGTGCGCAGCGCCAGGAACGACCGAGCGGCGTCTACGATAGGTCCGAGCGACTTGTATTCTCGCGAAACGTCGCGGAACTGCCGTTGATCGTTAATCACGGCAGGGTCGTTCAAAAGGTGTTCAACCGAATGATATCGGTCGATGATGGCTTGCAGGCGTTCTTCCACACAGCAAAAATATCGCAATTTGATGACCGTTATGACGAAGATGTTCTCACCACACCATACGAACGGCCGATCGCCTTTCCACCTTTCCGCCCTAGCAGCCGCTTTCGTGCTGATTCTGGCGGGCTGTGCCTCGGAAGATCCCAACCTCGTGAATCCACCGCCAGATGCGAATAAGGTGGGTCTGCGGTTGTTCAACTTCGTACCGGACGGGTTTGCACGGACCATGACGCTTGACATGAACATTGCCACCACAAGCGTTCCTGCCGGTTCGTTTAGTGCAGTCGTGAACTCGCCCGGAGATTCCTCACACATCACGATATCGCGCGGGACGACGGTAGAGTACACGAGTGGCGCGAGATTCCGATTTACACGAGAGCAAATCGTAGATGTGTTCGCGATGCCACGTGCAAATGCAACAACGCCGGGCTTCGACACGATCATGATGCAAACGGCCAATGCTGTGTTGATCACAACGTCGAAGGCGAACATTCGATTGGTGAATGCATTTCCCGACTCCACGTTGTCGTTCGTGTTACGACTAGGTTGTCCGAACGGAGCCGTCTTTCCCGTCTCGCTCGGAGATTCGTCTGTGCGGTTTTCTACATCGTCTCTCTACGGAGAGATACCACCCGGACTTGCAGTGTTCTCGATCATCGAGAGAAGCATCAGTGGTGAGCGGACAGTTGGCATCGTACAATTCGATGCGGCACGAACAACACCTTACAGTTTGATTCTTCACGCCATAGATCCAAGTCAGCGAGATCCAGCCGTCATGCTGCTCGAGGAGTCAGACCATACCGCCAATGCACAACGTACGCTCTTGCCAGTGGTGTCTCGAACAGGGTACATGCGCGTGCTCAATGTGAGCAGTAGTACAGTGTTGGCGAAGAGAGTTTCGACCGGACAGATATTGGCATCTGACCTGGCAGTTCGAGGTTTGTCCA
>JBBRES010000035.1:0-16741 GCA_038202665.1 Kapaibacterium sp. (SeqCode)
TCAAGGGCTACGGCATTGAAGTAACGGCAAGTCGTCCAATTTCCGTTTCGACCTACCAGTCATGGACTGGAAACGGCGAACTCGCTCGCCACTTGCCAGTAGAGGCATGGGGCAAGCTCTATTCGACGATGAACTTCTATAACGATCGTTATGGAAAAACGGACTATAAGTATCGTCCAGGCCAGATACTCGTGATCGCCGACAAGGACAACACTGTTGTAAACTTCACGCCAACTTGGGAAACAGAAGGCGGACCAGACTATCCTGCTGTTCCAGCTGGTAAGACGGGTACGATCGAACTCATGAAGGGTCAAGTCTTTATCATTAAGGGTAAGATTGACGAGCCACTAACGAAGGACTTCACGACGGATCTTTCCGGTACAGTGATAAAGGCTAGCAAGCCCGTTGGTGTTGTCTCCGGTCACACGAAGGTGGCCATCATGCGCTTCCCAGACCAATTGCCTCCAACAGGTGCAACGGCTGAAGCACACTTTGTACGTAACAACGTACACGACGCAATGTTGCCAACAGAAATGGCCGGCACAGAATTCGTAACTGTTCCTTCTATGTACACACCACGCCGTACGGTGGGTAACTTGAATGGTCAGGGTTCTGCTATTGGTATCGATGACGACAAGGGTGACGTAATCCGTTTCAATTCGCTTGAAGACGGTACGGTCCTTTCTGAAGTTCGTGCCGACGGTACGTTGAAGAATCACCGTACACTTCGCAAAAACGAATCGTATATCATTGCAACGCAAGAAACCGCTGCAGTATGGCGTACATCAAAGCCAGCATTGTGCGGACTCTATGGTAAGTCATGGGCAAACGTCATTCCTCCGGTTTCTATTGGTAAAGACCGTGACGGAAAGAACGTCGAAACGCCACAAGGTCACCCTACAGTTGAAGCCGGTATGCCAATGTTGGAATACGTTCCTTCAACGGATCGTTGGGTGAATTATGGTGTGTTCTCAGCACCAGAGGGAATGGACAACTTCTTCAATATCGCCTTCCGTATGGCAGACGTATCAAGCATCAAGCTTGATGGTAAAGCACTTGCTTCGATAGCTGGCGGTTCGCTTCGCCCAATCGCGGGAACGCCTTATGCACAGATTCGCATGCCAATCGGTTCTGGCGACCACGTTGTGGAGTCGGTACGTGAAAACATTCGTTGGGCAGCGTGGAACTACGGTTCGTTGGACGGTATGCAAATGGGACGTGCCTATGGTACGCCTGTGGCAATCGATCTTGCAATTCCTTGCGACGATTCACTGAGCGTTGTTGAGCAGATTATCTGTGGCAATGTAAAGGGCGTTGGAAAGATCCTTCCTGAGAACACTACGTGCGGTTCAATCTTTGCAGTGTATGCAGAAGAACTCACGAACTACCTTCTCGTGGAAGATGAGAACTTCAACTCTGGCGATAAGGTTGTGAACTTCCAAGTGAATGTTATCGATCCTACGAAGGACGCTCATGGTATCATTCGCGTCGTTTCGCGCTCCGGTAAGTACGTCGAGAAGGAATACACTTACATAGCCGACAAGCTCGCGTGGAATCCAGCATTGATCGACTTCGGAGTGGCTCCTCTTGACGCAAAGACATGCCGTACGATTACGTTCACAAATAAGAGCGCTGATCGCCCATTGAACGTTCGTCAGCTTATTGCCAAGCGTTTCCCAACCACGTTCTCCTTTGAGCCAAGCACATTCATGCTGGGCCCTGGCGAATCAAAGATTGTGAATGTTTGCGCTTTGATCTCCACAACCGAGCAGAAGATCGATACAGTGATCGCTAAGCTTGAGTGCTATGATCAAGTAACAACAGAACTCAAGATTCGTGGTGATGAGCCATCAATCTATGTGTACGATCAGGATTGGGGCCGTCTACCAGTTGCTGGTTCACTAGAAAAGTCAGTTGTCATCGAAAACCGTGGTCAGGTAGACCTCGTGGTAACCGGCTATGACAAGGCTGCCGTAGCTAATTACAAGAACGCACAAGGACAGTACTTCTCAGGTATTCGCAACCTTGATGAGACGCTTCCGCTGACCATCAAGAAGGGTGAGAAGCATACGTTCTATGTAACGTATAAGCCACAAGGCGAGGCTGCTCAGCACAGACTTGACGTACTGTTCTACTCTTCTGCAAAGAAGATCAAGTCGAACTCGGTTTGGAAGGGCGAAGGAACACAAGCAAACTTGAGTGTTGTTGCTCCTTCCTTTGACGAGCGAGTCATTGATACCTGGCAAGTTGGTAAGGGTATCAACAACTATACAGGAACTGCTACACTGAAGAATGAAGGCAACAAGTCTGTGATTATCAAGCGTATCGTCGTCGAAGGCGCAGACGCGAAGTACTTCACACTTGGGCCAACACTCATGAGTCAGGGCGGTAGTGTTCCTGATGAGATTCAAGCAAACGCAACGTCGTATTCATTCAATGTAATCTTTACACCAACGGAAGTGGTAGCCACACGTGACGCAGAGCGCATGTATGACTACTCTATCGCAGTGTACTCAGATACAATTGAAACGTATTCTGAAGCAAAGGGTACAGCTCGTCAGCCACATGTTGTTGCAACAGGCTACGACTGGACACGCGATGCTCAGGGCAATCCTGTGATCTACACAGTTGGCGATAAGGCAACTGGCGTAGTTACGATCACGAATCAGCACCCATCGCTATCGAACGCTCTGACGTCCGACACGAAGGGATCCATGAAGTTGACGATCACATCGATCGCCATCGATCAGAGCAATCCAAAGGCTGTTCACTTCAGCATCGATCCTAGTTGGACAAACGCTCCTTCAATGACGAATCCAATCGAACTCGTTGGTGGTGAAGCATTGCAAGTGCCAGTGATCTTCGATCCGAAGGCAGCTGGTCTGCAAGAGTGTCCATATATCGTTGGTGATGATGCACCTGAGAATCCAACTCCACTGCTTCGCGGTGAAGCCGACATCAAGGGTTCAATCACGGCACAAGATCAGTCGTTCGAGCAGTACGTGTTCAACTCCATCGAAAAGGATGTTCGCGTCACGAATGGCTTCCCTGCTGCGATTCGTATCAACATTGGTTCGCTAGAAGGACCAGACAACATCAAGTATGAGATCGTGTCGCCATCAACGCCATACATTGACGTGCCTGCAAACGGAACGGCAGTATTGCGTGTACGCTTCACGCCTGACTTCGTCTCCAAGGTAAGCGCTGGTCAAAACTTGAATGGTCGCCTTCCAGATCGTATAGGTTCGCCATTCTTAGCTTCGATTCCATTTAGCGTAGAAGGAACTCCAGAGATTGCAGACACCGCGTATTTGACCGGTGATGGCATCTATCTGGAAACAACAGACTTCATCGGTAAGGGATATCAAGTGAAGGTTGGCTCTTCTGTAATGGTTCCTGTCGAACTCAAGGCTGCTCCACAAGGCGTAGATCCTGGCGCAGTTCGTCAGTTCCGTATTCGTGTCGCCTATGACAAGTCGATTCTACAGGCTCGCCCAACAATGATCACAGCTGGTTCCTTGACCGAAGGCTGGGTTGTTACTGGAACGCCAACAGAAGGCTTCTTTGAGTTGGACTTCACTGCAGCGCCGGGCGCACCTGCGCTGATGCCGGATGGCAAGAAGCCGCTCTTCACAATTGAGTTTGATGCATTCCTTGGCAAGGTTCAAGAAAGTGTTATCGCACCTGAAATGTACATCGCGGTTGCTCCTGACCAAGATGGTAACAACAAGAAGTTCGTTGTATTCAACAACGAGCCTGGTAAGGTGACGCTGATTCTTGACTGTGCGAAGCAACTGCGTATCGTAGATGTTGGAACGACGAAGTATTCGGTGAACCCGATCTCGCCAAATCCAGTAAGCGGTACAACAGTGATTAGCTATTCGATCGGTCTGAACGCTCAGACTATGATCGTACTCTACAACAGCAACGGTACGAAGGTCATGGATATCATCGATCAGCCACAAGCTGCTGGCTCGTATGAACTGTCCATCGATGTGAGCACACTGCCAGCCGGCGTTTACTACTACCAAGTTGTAAGCGGTCCGTACACCAGTGAGCCACAAAAGCTTCTCATCGTTCGCTAAAGCCAACAGGCTATCTATAACGCATCCCCCTCTTGCTTACTGCAAGAGGGGGATGCTTCGTTTCCACAAGGATTGAGCATATGATGAAGTTCATAGTACTACTCGCAGTTGCCATCTATTGCGTCATACAAGTGGCCGCTCAGGATGTGAGTCCTGGAACAGTTCCCATGACTCCAATGGTGACAAGTGGACTTGTCCGTACAAGAATTGTCGTTCCTCCCGCGTGGAAGAATGCACCGGGGATGCAAACGGCGCATGACGTAAATGTCCCCGAAGGTTGGACGGCTACCGTGTTTTTTGCAGGCACCGCATTGAACAAGCCACGCTTTATGGCATGGGGACCGGATAGCGTTTTGTATGTAGCAAACATGAACGCACAGAATGTGCTGGTGTTGCCGGATCGGAATGCAGATGGTGTTGCCGATACTGCAGTTGTCGCGGCCAGTGGCTTTTCAACGGGACATGATGTGCGCTTCTGGCGAGACACGATGTATGTGTGTCAGCAATCTGGAGTTGTTGCCCTCGTTGATACGGATCGGGATTTGACGTGGGACAATCGTAGAATGGTGATCGACAGAACGATACTTCCCAATTGGAGTGGCGGCAGACATGGTACACGAACTCTTGTGATTGATTCTGTCCATAAGGCCTTCTACATAAGCGTGGGCAGTAATGGGAATGCAGACCGTGAGGCTGAGAGTGGGAAGTTGCAGAGGGCTATGATCGAACGCTACGACCTGGATGGTAGCAACCGTCGTGTGTATGCCACAGGAATTCGTAACGCCGTGGGTATGACCTTACACCCACGTACGGGTGCTTTGTGGGCGAACAACAATGGAAGTGACCTTCAGGGTGACAACGTGCCACCCGAGTGGATCGATATTATTCGAGACAACGGTTTCTACGGATATCCATTCTCGTATCACTACAAGAATTGGTTTGATCTCTCGAACCCGGACTATCGTGACATACTACCAATGACAAAGGCCGACACTGCACTCTTTGAATCTATGGTGCCCCCTGCCGCCCTCATCACTGCTCACACAGCACCGATGGCTATGGAGTTCACGCCAACGGGTTTTCGGCCGGAGTATGCGAATGGCGCTTTTGTTGTGCTTCGTGGCTCATGGAACCGTACACCGGCCGCTGGTTACAAGGTTGTGTTCTTGGCCTTCGACTCCGATGCCGATACCGTTGCTAATCTCGTGCAAGATTTTTGCACCGGATTTATGACCGACTCGGTCGCGAAGCAAGCGTGGGCGCGACCCGTAGGCGTTGCCCTACACCACGACGGCTGTGTTTACATTAGTATCGACGATCTTACACCGATGATCCTGAAGCTCACACCGCCACGAACGGTTGGTGTCCTTGAACGCTCATCGGAATCGGGACCGCTTCGTGTTGCACCGAATCCGGCTTCGAAGGAGATACATATTCTATGGGCGCTGGACGGAAGCGACGAGTGTCGTCTCGACATTGTTGACGTGCGCGGTGCTATCGTCATCACCACTACGGTTTCTCAAGAAACATTGCATTCCGGTGGTCTTAGACTTTCACTCGGGGCCCTTGAGTCTGGTTTGTACACTGTTCGATGCACCGTTGGTGGTCGCATAGAGTCTACACGAATCAGCATCGTTCGCTAGGAGATTGAATTGATGATGATGTCGGCGCATCGTTGCGATGAGCCGGCTTGAGATGTGATCATCGTTCGTGCGCGATCCCCGGATTGTTTCCTTGCCATGGGCTCAAGGACTACCGCGCGTAGCCAATGAGTAACATCCGCTTGCGTGCGAATCACGCTGACTGCGTTAATGGACAATAGTGCCATGGCGTCTCGCGAACGCTGCAGGTGAGGTCCGCAAGCCAAGGCCAGCCCGTAACCAGCAGGCTCTGCCAAAGAGTGTACGCCAGCACCAAATCCGCCGCCAATAAACGCAGCATCGGCTATCGCATACAACGAGAGAAGCGAACCAACAGAGTCGACGATGATATGTTCCGTGATGGAAGGATCTGTTACCTTCGACATCAGCGTTGCATGCAACTTCGATTGAACGCGAAGGATGTGTGCCGGTGTAGGTTCGTGCGGCACAATGATGCAGCGCATTCGTGGATCGGCAAGGGATTGGAAGGCGGCAAGGAAAATGTCTTCATCCTCGGGCCACGAACTGCCAAGGATAACAGTGATCTTGTCAGGTCGCTGCAATGCGACAATCACAGGATCCGGGTTCGATATGCGCTGCAGGATTCGATCAAATCGAGTGTCCGGCATGTATGGAACATCGCGTTGCATGAGCGTCGCGAGTTGCTCTGCATCGCCAGGTGTCATGGCAGTGACAGAGGTGACCGAGCGATACAATGCCGAGATCCAGCGGCGCAACGATCGATATCTTGTCATAGCCGGAACAGTAGCATCGATCACATGCACAGGTATGTGGCGCCTTTGTGCTTCACGTGCATGGTTGCGCCACAAATCGTAGCGGACAATCACGCCTACATCTGGATGGAGTGCATCGAGGAACCGACGTGCGTTGCGTTTAGAATCTACCGGGAGATACAGAACGATGTCTGCGATGTTCATACGCAGCACATGTCGATACCCCGATGGCGACGTGAACGTGGCAATGATCACCGCATTCGGAATACTGGCGCGGACAGCCATGATCACTGGAACGCACTGCTCGAACTCACCCATCGATGCTGCGTGAAACCAAAAACGCGGCCCGATCAATGTTACCGCGGACGCTGATGCAAATGCCGACTCTTCGTCTTGAGCACGCATGCGAAGCTTGCCGCCAAAGATTCTGCTGCTCCATAGCAACACTGCAAGCAGTGGCACAACAAGGGCGTTGTAGAGAAGGTCGATCAGCGTGACCACGCGCTATTGTCCGGTAAACTGAGCAGAACGCTTTTCAAGAAACGCCTGCGTCCCTTCTTTGAAATCGGTGGAGCCACAGACGCGTCCAAACACACTTGCCTCTGCATGTAGGCCCTCGAGAAGCGCAGAATCAGAGGCCAAACGAACGGCCTCTAGACATGCATGAAGGGCAAGAGGCGCCTTCGTGGCAAGATTCTTCGCTAGTGATTCAACAACAGACATAAGCTCTGCCTGAGGATGGACGGCATTCACGAGCCGCAGTTCTTTCGCCTCGGTCGCAGTGATCATGCCACCGCCTAGAATCAGTTCCAGAGCCTTTGGAGCGCCGATGAGTCGGGGAAGTCGTTGCGTTCCACCATAGCCTGGGATGATGCCAAGATTGATTTCTGGCTGACCGAACTTTGCGTTCTCTGAGGCAAATCGCATGTGACAGGCCATGGCAAGTTCGCAGCCTCCACCAAGTGCAAAACCATTCACAGCCGCGATGTAGGGCTTGCCGGAGCGTTCGATGGCGTTAAAAACTCGCTGACCGAATTCGGCAAAAAGTCGACCTGACTGTGCGTCCTGCTCGTGCAACTGCGCGATATCGGCACCTGCCACAAAAGCCTTCTCACCCGCACCCGTGACCACAACGCACCGCACGGAAGTGTTGGATTCTAAGGCTCGAACTTCTCGCTCGAGCGACTCAAGCACATCGTTGTTGAGAGCATTGAGCTTCTCGGGACGGTTGATCGTAAGGGTCGCATAACCATTGCGCAATTCTACAAGGACGACGTCATTCATAGGTGTTGGGGTGCTTGTGAGAAACAATGGTGCAAAACTACAAAGAAGAACACGGCCCTTTCCGTTGGCTGCCGAGCCAAGGAGCCCTAAATTTGAAGGAATGCTCCGACAGCTCCATCATATCCCTGCCGCCCTCCTTCGCACCCTTGTTGCCATTCTGATCTTGCTCCTCCTCGCGGGCACTATGGAGGCGCGCCAAAAGCATCGTGCGACGACGAAGAAGGCGGCTACGACGCAAAAGGCATTGAAGACTGCCAAGACGTCCAAGCCCGCAATGTCTGCCAAGTCCAAGAATTCGGCAAAGGGGCATAGGGGGAGGAAGAAGCGCCGCGTGCGTATCGTTCCGCTCACCGGAATCGTTGTCACAAAAGAACGCGAGCTTACGCCAGGCGTTCGGTACATCCAGTACACGAGCAACGGATCAAGTCCGATACGCATTCATGTGATCTCCATGGATCGCACCGTTCAGAGTAATGCGTTGCGTCTCATCAAAGGCAATGATCTCCACGATGGACTGGAGCGTATCAAAGACATGGTGCATCGTTACGATTCCACGTCGAACTACTCCGTACTTGGACTTGTGAACGGCAATTTTTGGAGAGCCTATCGCAACACTGCAATAGGTCCGTTGATGATCGACGGCGAATTCGTTGAAATGAACAGCTACAAGAAATGGTCAAGCGCATTCTTCGAAACCAACGGCGCAATGACCATCGATTCGTTCAGACTAGCGGCATCACTTTCTGCTCGCACTCAATCGTGGATTGTCTCCAGTGTGAACCGTCGGCAAGACAGTACAACAGCCGTGATCTACAATGCCTTTGCCGGGAAGACGATACCGCACATCGAGACAAAACTCATGGAGCGCGCGTTTGTAGAAGCGCTTAAAGACACGGTCTTTACAGCAGGGGATTCAACTGAGGTTGCTCTCAGTCAGGAGCAGTTCAAACGAGAAATCTTGCAAGCCCAGCGCGAAGTGAATGTTGAGTATCCCATGATGAAGATTCGCATGCGATACCTGCGTCCGCCGTCCGTGAATCAGCCGATACCATGCCAAGTGATTTCGGTAGACACGGGCACTGTAGATCTTCCTTTGCGAGGATGCATAGCCTCTGTTCCACGCAGTACGATGCAGAGAGCTTCAATCATCCCAGGTGATACGTTGATCCTTACGTTTGCAACAAACGTCAATCGATCTGTGAAATTCATGAATGCCGTGAGCGGTACGCCTAGGCTGGTGCGCAACGGTGTTGCAAAACATGAAGCAGCGCGTGAAGGCTCCACCGGCAAGCGATTCATTCAACAAAACCTCGCACGAACGGCAATAGGAAATGACAAGAGTGGTGCACACATTTACTTAGTTGCTGTAGAAACAACGCAGCACGACAAACATGTGTCTGGAGCAACACTGCAACAGATGGCTCAGATCATGAAGCTGGTTGGGTGCTACAACGCCATGAATCTAGACGGTGGTGGCTCCTCTGGAATGGTCGTCGAAGGTGATCATGTGTTCTTCGATGGAGAAGATCCACTTACGAGACGCCTGAGTGTTGGCGTTGGCGTTATGAAACGTTCGCACGTCTTGCGATCAACAGTCACTCCTAGCAGCGACTGATCACGGATACAAGAGATACTTCTCACGCATTCGCACAAATGCTGCCACACCCCGCACTGCTAGGCCTTCTTGCTGTTCCAACGGTGCATGCTCTACGATGGCAGAGAGAACCGACGGACCTCCGGTGGCCTTCACAAACATGCGGCCGTTCTTCGTTGTTGCAACAGAATCTGCGAGGTACTGCGGTCGGAGCTCTTGTAATCGTTCGATGATAGTGAGCGCAGCAAGGAACGGACGCCATCGCTCTGGCTGCGTCACAGTATAGTACCAACCCGTGCAAACAGCCTTTGCATGTTTGCCGATGGCTGGCATAAAGCGTGCATTCATCAAGGTGATGCCATAGTGTGTAAGGCGGCGAGGTAGGATGGAATCAGTTGGCATATCGGGCGCACCAAAGACGGAGAACGGGGAAGCTGTACCGATGCCGATTGAACACATGCCGAGCTCACCAAGTAGACCGAGTGTCGCATATCCGCGTATCGCAGCAACACTTGGAATGTTTGGCGATGTAGGATACCATGGAAGATCAAGCCCTTCCCAACTCACACTCCGCTTCCATCGTTTGCATTTCACGATGGTAAGCGAACATGGGTGATTGATCCAGCGTTCCGCATTGAGCATCGTCGCGAGTTCGCCCATCGTGCATCCATGCACATACGGAATGGGCAGTCTGCAAATGAAGTTGCGAACGGAATCATCCGGAATCAACCCCTCTACGATCATGCCGCCAAGTGGATTGGGTCTGTCGAGAATCATGACAGGTATGCCGTACTCACCGCAGGCATCCATTACTTCCGTCATCGTACTGATGTAGGTGTACGAACGAACGCCGATGTCCTGCATGTCGATCACCACCAGGTCGGTACTGTCGAGCATCGACCTGTCAGGTCTGCGCGACGTACCATAGAGCGAGAGCACAGGCAGACCGTTGATGCTGTCGTTACTCACGCTCTCTCCGGCAGGGACAACGCCGTAGAATCCGTGCTCAGGTGCGAGGATACGTTGGAGGTGGAGGTCTGAGCGACGTGACAGAACGTCTGCTGTCGTCCGACCGCTCCTCGTTCTTGCCGCTGCGTGTGATACGAGCGTGATGCGCTTACTACGAAGAAGTTGAAAGTCGGTATCAATCACATTGTCGATGCCTGTCTTTACGCCCTCTATTCCAGCCCTGACGCCAAACGTCATTGCAAAGAAGAAGAGCAACAATATGATGACGGACAAGCGATTCATGCTCGGGGGTGAAAGAGGGTATGAACTTCCTTCACGTAGTTGCGATCGATGTGCGTGTAGATCTGTGTTGTCGAGATGTCTGCATGACCCAGCATCTCCTGCACAGCCCGCAGGTCTGCGCCACCCTCCAGAAGATGCGTTGCAAACGAATGGCGGAACATATGCGGATGCACATGCTGCGAAAGTAGTGCCGCCTTGGCCGCTTGATCGATGATCTTCCACACCGCCATGCGCGATAGTCCCGTACCCCGTCTGCTTAAAAACAGCACATCGTCGTTATTGGTAGTTGTTACAAGATGAGAGCGTGCCGTGGTTTGATAGGTGTGGATCCACTGCAATGCAGAGGCGCCAATCGGCACGATGCGCTCCTTGCTGCCTTTCCCGAACACACGAATGATCTCGACATCGACAAGGATGTCGCGCTGACGGAGCGTTGTTGCCTCAGATACTCGTAGCCCGCATGCATACATGGTTTCGAGCATGGCTCGGTCGCGCGCACCATAGGGCGTGCTCACGTCGATCACATCAAGGAGGCGTTGCATCTCTGCAACAGAGAGAGCGTCAGGAAGGTGTCGTTTCGACGTGGGCAATTCCATTGCATCCGTGATGTTCACGGTTGCGCGTCCCGTGGCAACGAGATATCTGTGAAGGTGCTTGATGGAGGAAAGGTAGCGAGCGCGCGAACTGCCAGTGAGACCGGCGTCTGTGAGCGCATGAAAGAACATGCGTGCACTAGCAAGTGTGGCATCGGCAAACAACGAAATCTCTTTCGATGCAAGGAACTGAGCATAGAGCTCCACATCGTGTGTATAGGAAGCGATGGTTGTTTCGGCGAGTCCACGCTCTAAGCGTATGTACTGCAAAAACTGCATCACGTCTCTACGTAACGCTTTTGGAAGTTCGGTTGCGACGTGGTCGGTCATGACAATGGTGATGGTTCGATCGGATCAGGGATTTCTTTGTAGCGAATGCGTTGATGGGTGCTACCCAGCAAGTTTCGCACGAAGGAGTCCTTGATGCGATCAAGGTCGTTCATTGTGAGGTCGGTATTGCTGAGCTGGCCGTCCATGTAGCGGTCTACAATGATCTTCTCGACGGCAGCTTCGAGGTCTTCGCGCTGTCCTTTTTCCAACACACGCGAAAGTGCCTCGCTCGCATCGGCGAGCATCACGATGGCGGCTTCTTTAGAGTCTGGACGTGGCCCCTGATAGCGATAGTCCGCTTCATCGATCACTGCGTCTTTTAGAAGTGACTCATCGAGTGCCTTGGCATAGAAGTGCTTGATGAGGATGGTGCCGTGGTGCATAGGGACGAACTTTACGATACGCTCGGGCAGACCGTATTCGCGAGCGAGATCAATTCCGTCCTTCACGTGCTGACGGATGATAGCGGCACTTTTCTTCGGAGGAAGTTTGTCGTGCTTGTTGTCGATGTCGATCTGATTCTCGACGAAGTACTCCGACTTCTCGAGCTTCCCTACGTCGTGATACAGTGCGCCAACTTTTGCCAGTAGTGCATTGGCATCGATCGCACGAGCTGCGGCCTCGCTTAACCGTGCCACTGAGAGCGTATGCTGATACGTGCCCGGTGCTCGTTCGTTTAGTTGCTTGATGAGTGGGTGATTGAGGTCGTCGAATTCTTCAAGTCGCAAGTCGGTAGCAACATTGAAAATCTTCTCCATCAGTAAGATCACCCCAAAGGCGATCAGTGGAGAGACGACGCTGTTCACACTTGCGAGAATAAGTTTCTCAAGGATCATAGAGCCGGCAGTTGCACGTTCAAGATCGATGGAAAGAATCGTAATCGTGAACCCACCGAACACCGCAAGAATGCTCGTAAAAATCTGTGTTCTTTTTTGAATGTTATTCACCGTGTAGGCGCCGAACATTCCGGCAATCAACAAAATCAAACCAATACTGTAGTCATTCCCGCGCACACCAGATACGGTGGTAGCCATGACGAGTGTACAGATGAATGCCGTACGAGCTTCGTAGAGAACGCTGATCAACATTGCAAAGGCTGGGACGATCACGGCGTATTCGAGTGGGAGTTTCGTTGCAATCCCAACGCTCAGCCAGGCCATGCCGGCAGTGACCACGGGAAGTGAAAGAAGAGATGCAAGTTGTCCATTCGACTCGTACGACGTGCGTCGTAAGAAGTACAAGTACAGCAGCAGAATCGCAATGATGACCGTAGCATGGCCAATGCTGCCAAGTACAACAAAGAAGGAGAATCGTGAGTCGCTTCGGAGGAACTGCGCGTCGCGGTACGACTCGAGCTTGTCGATCGTGCGCTGGTCTACTTTCGTACCCTTGCGAACGATAATATCACCCTGGTGCACGATTTCGATCGTTTGCGGGACTGAATATCCTGCACCATCACGAGCCCGCTCCGTGAGTGCTTCCGAATAGAGATACTGAGGCTTGCATACATAACGAATCAACGAAATGGCAACTCCGCGCACATCGTCAGGAAGAGTAGTTGCACCGGTTGTGGCCGCTTGTGCAATACCCGATGTGTCGATAACATCCGTCGTAGAAAGAAGTCGCTCAGTTTTCGGATCTACCTGAACAACAATCACGCCGGTAGGCGCCATCGAGGCATTCATGTTTACTGGACCACGCTGATAGGCCTTGCGAACAATCTCCATGCCGCGTGATGAGAGCATCTGCGAAAGCGCACGACGTGATGTGGCCGTAGCACTGGCGATGCCGTCTTTCATCTCGCGTGGGATGGCGGCGTTTGCCGCGTTCTGATCGACGTCGCGTATCACCGATTGCATCATTGCAACAGATCGAGCCTCTTGTGAAAAGTCAATCGTGAAGACCCACGGTGTAGACTTTCTTGCCGCGTCGCGTTCGGCGGCCAATTGCGATTCGGCCTTCGTGACCGGAAACGTGAAGTCAGACACGACGGTTTCGTCGTTCCACATCGTACCAAGAAGCGAATAGTCAGAGGCCAATCTGTGCGTCTCGCCGCTACGTCCGGGAAGAAAAAAACCAACACCGATGACGGCTGCCGCAATGATTACCCATCGGAGAACGGGCGATGTGTTCAAGCCAGCCTTCTCGCTACTCCGATCGACGTCTTTGATCTGCTCAAAGAGTGTTGGTCTCGACTTTGCCATTTAGGATCCGGTAAATGTCGGTGAGCGTTTTTCGAGAAAGGCCGTCACGCCTTCTCGATAGTCGGCAGAATCGCCTGCGCGCTGTTGATACACAACCTCCTGCTCGAGCATCTCGTCAAGCGTAGACGTCATGCCCTGTTGCAGCAATTGCTTGACAAAACCATACGATTGGGTAGGTCCCTGCGCATACTGTTGGGCAAAGGCGGCGAGGGCGGCAGGGAAGGCCTTTGGTGCAACGACCATAGACACCATGCCGAGGTGCAATGCCTCGTCTGCCGTGATCGGCTTATTCAGTGTTGCGAACTCAAAGGCCTTTGCGTAGCCCAACATACGAGGATAGAAATACGTGGCACCTGAGTCGGGAATCAGCGCAATCGCAATGAATGCCTCTACAAGCCGAGCGGCAGAACTCATGATGCGTATATCCGCTGCAAGCGCGAGACTGAGTCCGGCACCCGCAGCAACTCCATTGATGCCTGCGATGATGGGCTTCGGCATTGCCCGCATAGCGCGGATGATAGGATTGTAGCGTCGGTTCAACGAATCTGCGAGATCTCGCTTTGAACCACTTGTTGGTGCGTCTTTGAGATCTTGACCCGATGAGAACGCCTTTCCAGCGCCGGTGAGCACAACGCAGCGGACGGCGGGATTCGTTGTTGCGTCGGCGAGTGCGGCTTGAAGGTCTGTGGTGAGCTGCTCGTTGGCTGCATTGAAGGAGTCGGGTCTGTTCAACGTGATTGTCCCAACGCCTTGATCGATCGTGTACAGGATGGTTTCAAACGTCATCTTACTTGCCCTTCCATTCTGGTTTGCGTTTGTCGACAAATGCCGTCATGCCTTCCTTCTGATCCTCGGTCGCAAACAGCAGATAGAAATTCTTGCGTTCGAATTCGAGTCCACCTTCGAGCGTCGTACTGAATGCCTTCAGCACACTTTCCTTTGCAAGTCGGGCTGCGATTGGTGCCTTTGACGCAACGTCTTCTGCGAGGGCAATTGCCTCTTCAAGATAAATCTCGGAAGGGACGACGCGGTTCACAAGACCTGCAGCCAATGCCTGGCGGGCACTGATCATCCGACCGGTAAGCACGATCTCCATGGCGAGAGCCTTGCCGACTGCACGTGTGAGACGTTGCGTGCCTCCAGCGCCGGGCATGACGCCAATGTTGATCTCGGGCTGACCAAACTGCGCGGTATCGCTGGCAACAATCATGTCGCACAACATCGCTAGTTCACAACCACCGCCAAGGGCAAAGCCACTCACGGCCGCAATCACCGGGGTCTTGGTTTGTCGAATGCGATCCCATCTAGCAAACTGATCACGCTCGAGCATGTTCACGGCAGTAGCATCCGACATTTCCGTGATGTCTGCGCCAGCCGCAAAGGCCTTCGTGCTTCCATGCAAGACAATGCACCGAATGCTCGGATCGGCATCGTAGGCCTCGAAGGCACGTACAAGCTCCACCATCGTTTGCAACGAGAGAGCGTTCAACACTTCCGGGCGATTGAGTTTAATCGCTCCGATACGGGGACGAGGTTGATATACCTCGATACAAGAGAAGTCGTTCATAACCCCAAAAATACTGCATTTTCGTGGCACCTATGGACTACATCTACGACGCCGAGATCACTGCATTGTCTGGAACGATCGTTCCTCGACGCGAAGCACAGCGACATTTATATGCCCTCCGAATTCGCATCGGCGAACAGGTGGGCCTGTTGAATGGGGTGGGTGCACGGTACATCTGTACTGCTATTCGCATTGAGGACGAACGGATGGAGCTACGCATCGACAGTTGTGATGTGGATGCAGCTCCAGATCACCCCATTGTGGTGTGTGTAGGAATGATGGACAATCGAGATCGGTTCGAGTTCGCTCTTGAAAAGTCGGTCGAGCTCGGCGCAACGCACTTTGTACCGTTGCACTGCGAGTACTCGCAACGACCGGTGGTGAATCACGAACGGCTGATAACGAAGGCTCGAGCCGCACTCACGCAGTGCGGGCGCACATGGATGCCCACTGTTCTGCCACAAATGGGCGTGAGCGGCCTTTCCGCCCTTATCCCTGCCACAGCCTCGGTTGTTGTGGGCGATGCGAACGGCGTGGCCCCTACGTCGATACAAGGTGAGGTGTGGGTGTTAGTGGGGCCCGAAGGTGGTTTCTCGGAGCACGAGAACGAGCTTATACAACAACTGCCGTCCCTGCATCCTTGGCGCATTAGCGCGCAAAGACTTCGCACAGAGACGGCAGCGATAGCGTTGTTGACGTGTGTTATCGCGAGATAACGACGGGCGTCGACGCAGAGACGTTGTTCATACGGACACGCAAGGAATACATCCCAGCTGCAAGACCTTGAACAGGCACTTGCACCAGGCGGATTTGCGGTGCACATACTTCATCGATGAGAACGGCAACTTCCTCACCGAGGGCGTTCACCAAGGTTGCACGGACGCTTCCATACTGTTCGATCACGAGTTCGGCTTGGCCGCTTGTATGCATGGGGTTTGGCGAAACATGAAGGACGGAAGACGCCGTCAAAGCGCGCTCGTCATTCACATCGGTTGTGCCATCTATAAAGAATCTCGAAGTCACCGGTAGGTGGTCTGAGACAGTGGTTGTGAACGAGCTTAAGTATGCATTGGGTGTTTCTACGAATGTTCGATACACCATTGGAAGTACCTCGTTGGTAACCATGATATTGTCAAGCATGGAACCTGTGCCACGAATGTACGACGAGGCACCGGCCGCATCGAGTTGTTCTGTGAGGATCGACCAGTTTGCAGCATCGTTAGCAAAGACTCGCTACGGAGATGGCAATGTGGAATCGACGACGCTCTTAATGACTTCGTCGTTAAAGTCGCCAAGAACGATGACGGCAGAGTCTTTGTAGAAATCGTTCAAGTATGCGTGGAATGTTTCGGCATCTGTTTTGCGTCTGCCATAGTCCTGAACACCTGTTGCGCTATCCGTTGCCTTTGCATGGATGACGAACACGACCATTCGCTTGGACTTGCCTGCGATTGTTGCG
>JBBRES010000036.1:0-16597 GCA_038202665.1 Kapaibacterium sp. (SeqCode)
GATCTCGACAAGGGCGTCAAGTTGAATATCGCGTCGCACAGGCGCCACCGTTGGGTCGTTCACTTTCTTCATGTCTGCTTCATACTCACGCGCTGCACGGAAAGCATCCCGCATGAGTTCTTCAACACCCATTCGTGTTTGCGGATATCGTACAGAGAATCGGTCACCCCAATTGCTCTGCTTTACATTCTCACCAAGAGCAAACTTTACCGTTGGCACGGCGCCTTGGAACTTGAGTCCTTCTGCGTCTTGACCCCAACGAAGTTTGATCAACTGAAGTTGACCTCCCATGGGGTTGGCAGAGCCATGCAGCAAATGTGATGCAGTAACGCCACCACTGAGTTGACGATAGATGTTCACATCATCCGGATCGAGCACATCGCCTATGCGAACTTCTGTTGTAACGGCATGCGTGCCTTCGTTCACGCCACGTGTGATAGCGATATGCGAATGTTCGTCGATAATACCTGGCGTGATATGCATTCCCGTGCAGTCGATCGTTGTGTCGGCACCGACCAATCCTTTGCCAACACCAGCAATGCGACCGTTTTGGAGGAGCACATCAGATTGTTGCAGAGTGCCGGACTGACCGCACGTCCACACAGTAGCGTTCTTGAGAAGTATTGAGCGTTGGGCAGGTTCGGCGTCAAATCCGAACGGACCAAATGGAAGGCGCGTCGCTGGGAACGGAATGCGTGACGTGATCCTGTTCCAATTGCTCTTCTTTGCGTCTGACTTGTTCGCCGAGTCGCGCCGCATCACGAATGTTCCGAGCGTTCCATTTGGTGCATCGATTGTTCCATTAATCAGAATGCTGTCTGTTACTGCCAAACAGCGCATAACGCCAGCTACTCCAAGCGTATCTGTTCGCAACGTGAACAGCATGCGTGATCCACGCACACTCAACGTCATCGGAATGTTGGTGCTGTCGGCCGCGGCCTTTGCACTCGGCTCATCTGCCGTGCCGGTGATTGTGATCTTCAATGGACGTGGTAGTGCGGTGGACGTAATCGACCAGATGCCACGTATATCGAGTTCTGCAGGCCTCACCAAGTCTGTTGTCTGTCCGGCAACCATCACCGAACGAATCGTACTCTTCTCAACAAAAATATTCTCTGTCATGATCACCAAGTTTGCGTAGTAGCCAGGTGCGATCCGACCGCATCGATCCGCAATGCCGGCAAGGCGAGCTGGTATGGTGGTAAGGGCGGCAAGGGCTTTGGAAGAATCGAAGCCGCGTGCTACAAAGGAGCGCACACGTTTGAGGAATAAACCGTGATCCTTCAGACCACTTGTGGTGAATGCTATCGTGCAGCCGATCGAGTCCATCAAACGCGGGTTGTCTGCAGCCCAATACCAATGCATGAGGTCGGCCAAGCCAACATCGTGCGCACTGATAGGATCGCGAACGTCCGGCGCTTCGGGGAGGTCCACCGGTAGTATGATGGTAGGCTTTAGTGGGGCGAGGGTGGCAAGGCGGTGGAACTCACGTCCGGTCCCAACATAGATCATCGATGCCGATGCTTCCTTTGCGATGCGATCCCACCGTACAATGTCCAGTTCGTCTTGTGTATGTGCAACGAACGTTTGCTTTTTGTCCATGGCAGCATGGAGTGCTTCGAGTGAGACGTTTACTTCAGGTGGAATGGAGCTAGGATGCGTTGATGCGTACGCGTGAGCCTTGCCGTACCAATCAGCATCAAAGAACGCTTGCCGAATCAAGGCAATGCTTCCCATTTGTGACGATGGATAGGGAGTCTTCGAGCCACCTTTTCGGAAAGAGAGTCCTTGATACACGTTGTCGGCAATGACAACGGTGGCCGCACTGCCAGGACGCAGTAAGACAGATGCCGCTGAGCCACGGAAGATTCCGTCTTGCTCACTCACGACGCCGGCCGTCACTCCAACACGCAGCAGCGATGCAATGGCTTCGTCGCCGATAGATATGGAAGACGAGGCGCGATACTCGGGCTTTACTGCCTGATTCCAATGGCGAGCTCCTGACGCTGGCGGTGTGGTTGGCTCTTCATCTTCGTCTGTGGGGCCTTGGTCGCTCTTGTCGCGCCGTTTCCTCGCACCAACGTCGGACAGCTCGAGATACGGGTCTACAAATCCAGCGTAGACCCATAGATCACTGCAATCCCGAACATCTGCACCAGCTGGAATGGCTAGGCCCGCACCAACTGCTTCGATGCGATCGTTGCGGATGATGATCGTGGCGTTGTCTATTCGCTTGCCGGGCTCTGGGACAACCGTGCACTTGGTAAGCGCAATCAACCGAACAGTCTTCGTTCGGAGCCCGTCTACTGGCGTAGTGGTTACTTGCGCAGCAGCGGTTGCGGCGCAGACAAGGAGGAGGAGCAGTCGTAGCATAGGGGCGCAAATTACACAGGAAGGACTGTAGGTGTTTCATTCTTCGGCGTGTAACGAAACTACGTACGATGGTTTATTGAGCAAGTCAGTTGCCAACACACAGCAACCTCACTTTTTCGTTCCGGTTCCATGCGTTTCCTATTCGTGCTGATGCTGCTTGCTTGCGGCCACATAGAGTGTGCCTTGTCGGCAATTCCTCCCTTGCGGAAGCTCACTGTGATTTCGTCTAACAATCACTTGTTGGACAGAAGGTTTGGGATGCTTCCCTTGCCACCTTCCATTACTTCTCCGTATTTCAAAGCGCTTCGGAAGCTGGTTAACATCGATTCCGCGCTCCAAAGCAAGGACGAGTTGTCGGTGATTCGTGCGTTGCGTCATTGGACGTCTGTGCAGTGGGAGCATGACGGACGTTATGCCCCGCCGCTCGGAACATCGGCGTTGCAGATTCTTGAGCAATGCAAGGGCGGTGCGCGTTTCAATTGTGAAGGTTACGCTAGGGTACTCATGGACATGCTACTGGCTCACGGAGTGGTTGCGCGCGTGGTGTATCTGAAGACCAAGGACGCTCCGTATGCGCCGCCCGGACAGGGTCATGTTGCGGTGAGTGCGTGGTACAATGCCGAGCAGCGATGGATATTCCTCGACCCACAGTTTGACGGCGAAGTGGCGCTCCATGGGATACCGGTGTCGTGGATTGAAGTCGCGGACGTGATCAAGAACGGCGATACTGCGGGAGTAGAGTTTCGTTCTGCGAAGGCGACTCCGCAGTCCTATCGGGAGTTCTTGCAAGCATACACGGGCTATGTAAGCACGCTCATGCTGATTGGTGGTGAAACTGAACTTGTGACGTATCGGTTGGACTCAACGGCAAAACAGTACTTCACGTTCCAGGGGTTGCCCTCAGACGGCACAACCTTTGCAGAAACGCGCAACGACTTCAACATGCCGTTGAATGGGACGTCGCTCGTGTTCTATTCCACCAATCCTCAGGCATACGAGCAAGTGTTGACGAAGTATAAAATCGTCACGAACGACGATTACATGCACTATATGTCGCTCTTTACGGCCGCTCCAGACTACTCCGTTCGCCTTACGTGTAGCATGCCGTGGTTCCGTACGTATGAATATTCGATGGATGGAGGAGACTGGAAGCGCATAAAAGGGTCGAGAGTGGCCATACACTTCCACAACGGCAGCAACGACCTTCGTGTGCGGGCTGTGAACGAGTTTGGTTGGTTCGGCCCGATTACCGCAATGGTTGTGCAGTATGAATAAATGTTAAAACGTGTAACCAATCACTCCAGTTCTGCGATAGACGGGCAATGATCGCACTCCTCACAACGTTGTTGTTGGTGTCGTCTACGCTCTCTCACGCGGCCAAAGTTCCGGATTCGCTGCCTCTTAAGAAGATTGTCGTCGATTCATCAACTAACCACATCCTCGATACACGGTATCGCAGGATGCCCCTGCCTAGCAAAATCGAAATGCCCTACCTTGCTCAACTGCGCGAGCGTGTTCAGCGTACGGCGGACCTGTCCGACAAAGACGAGATGCAGACCATTGTCGCTCTGAACGGCTGGGTGAGTGCACAGTGGAAGCATGATGGACGTAACGTCCCGCCCCTTTCAATGAACGCATGCCAGATACTAGACAAGACGGCCACCGGTGTGCGATACAATTGCGAAGCGTTTGCACGTGTGCTCAGCGATGTGCTTATCGCGCACGGAATCGTAGCACGAGTGATTCAGTTGCGAACGACGGATCAAGCATATGGTGGACCCGGTCAAGGACACATTGCGGTAGAGGCATGGTCGAACTCTCTGAAGAAATGGATATTCCTCGATCCACAGATGAACGGCATGGTCCTACGCAATAGCGAGCCGTTGAACATATCTGAGATAAGTACTGTGGAGAGTGACGGGAATAGGAATGAACTTCGATTCCAGTGCTCTGGTATTTCGGTGGAGAAATACGAGGAGTTCCTTCTACAACACATGGGCTACTTGATCACGTTGATTAAGTCGGGGACTCGTGACGTGCTCTTGACTCTTTCTTTGAACGGAGCAGAACAGTTCTTAACCTTCCAAGGGCTTCCTGCAAGCGGTACAGAATTCACCACGAAGTCTGTAGATTTTTACCCGCCCGTCAACGAGACATCCATGTCGTTCTTCTTCGATCGTCTCATATCATTCGATTCGGTGATGCGTGAGTACGACGTTCGAACAAAGGAGGACTATGTTCGTGCAATGCCTCTTTTTGCAGCAGTGCCCAAGTTTAAGATTGGACTAGAGAACACGATGCCATGGTTCGACCACTATGAAGTGTCGATCGATGGAAAGCAGTGGACGAATACAAAAGGTGCAGAACTGCATTGGACACTGCATGAAGGCCGAAACTCTATTCAAGTGCGCAGTGTGAATTCTCGTCAAATGGCCGGCCTGATCACTACCATGCACATTACGTATGGCAACGACGGGTCCTCGCATGTTATGCCCGGAGCATCGCACTAAATTCCTCGCGAGCAGCCCGTACTGCCGCAGATTGCTGTACCACCCCATGTCCCTGCCGAAGCTGCGGATGTTGCGATAGCAACTTGGCCGTGCGCGTAAGAATCGTCTTTACTTCAGTCGGCGTGAGATCTGGGTCTGCTTCGAGCATCTGTGCAACGATACTCGTAACAATTGGTGCAGCGAACGATGTGCCGTCTACCATCTTATAGTAGGGCGATGCGATGAGTTCGTCGTGGAGTCGCTGATCGATCGCGGCTCGCAGTGCAATCACATCATCTCGGTCGTCGGAACTCAGTCCCAACTTCGTGTACTGCAGCAGATGAGGTGCACAGTCGATCAACATCAGATCGTCCATGCTGTCCATTGCGCACAACGCTGCGGCTTCGCGATGCACCGCTGTTTGCGGAAGGATAGGGGCGGGAAGGCTAATGGCGGGCGCAATGAGGTCCGGCTTTTGAATGCCTAACTCCGTAATCCCAAAGGTAGAATGGTAAAGATCTTCGTCGTTACTATCAAGCGTGTTCTTATCGTCGAGTCCGCCCACTGTGATGGCACTTGGCGCAGACGCTGGTGGACGGATCGGAGCAAATGGATTATTGCCGGATGCTGCGACGATTACGATGCCTCGTCCGATGAGTTCTTCGACGAGTTTCGTCACGGGATGCTCGAGCGACTGATCGAGCTCGTCGGCATACACAGACATATTTACAACACGAATTCCATACGTCTTCGCGTGCGATCGAACATACTCGAGAGCGCGCACGATAACATCTGTAAGCACACGGCCGTTCTCATCCATTGTACGAATCATTACCACGGTTGCACTCGGTGCAAGCGACGTGAACTCGCCTTGACTGAGATATCCATTCCCCGCCGCCGTACACGCCGTCATCGTGCCGTGCCAATGACGGGACGTTGGTACGATTGGAGGAAGATCAGCAGACATGTCCATCACCGCATCGTAGTACTGGACAATGCGATTGAAGGGCTGCATGAGATCTGGGTGCTGCACAAAGTCTGAGTCGATCATGGCAATGCACACTCCCTTGCCTCGAGAACTCACATCTGCTTGCATTCGGACGGGAAGGGGAAGAATAGGTCGGACGGACAGTTGGCGCATGTGCAAATCTACAACGCTTGGTGTGCTCGCCTGCGCTAGTATATTCGCATCGATTTTTCTGATCATCTTTTGCTGGGACAGAACATGAAGCTTACGACAGTACTATTGGCCTCGATCTTTGTGTTGTTCGCACAGAACATGGCTGCTCAAGTGGAACCGAAGGCAACAACCGACATGCTCGGCGGCGTGAAACCACTTAAGGCGGATAGCATTGCGTGGAAACTGAAAGCAACTGTTGGTGCCGGCATTACCACGGTGAACGTCAGTAATTGGACGGGTGGTGGACAGGATGCTGTTTCGATTCGTGGACTGTTCCTTGCATCTGCTGATTATGCCGACGAAAAGTTTTCGTGGGATAACGACTTAGACATTGGATATGGACTCACAAAATTGGGCTCGTCGGATTACCGAAAGAGTGACGACCGGATCATCTTTACGTCCAAGGTCTCACATGCATACACCGACAACCTCCGGCTTACTGGGTTCGTCGATGCTCGTACGCAATTCTATTTGGGCTACAACTACGATAAGCTCGATTCCGCTGGAAACCCAACGAAGATTTCCAATTTCATGGCACCGGGATATCTGACCGGCGCATTGGGTGGTGAGCTAACGCCTGGTGAAACGCTCCGCATTCTAATTGCACCTGCCGCGATTCGCGGAATTTTTGTGACGGATCCGGATCTGTACAACGTCGGTGCGTTCGGTGTTGATTCGGGACAAAAATCAAAGTTCGATTTTGGTGGTCTCTTGAACATCGAGTTCAATTGGGAGATAATGGAGAACGTTCGATGGAAAACACGCTTCAATGGATTCTGTCGGTACAGTGCACCAGACCTATGGATAGTCACCATCGAAAACGGCGTGTTCTTGAAAGTCAATAGTCTGTTATCTGTCGCCCTACTCACAGATGTCTTCTATGACGACCGCGTACCAGTGTTGCGCGACAACGGCACCACAGGTCCGGCCACACAACTCCGCAATCAGTTCTTGTTGAATTTCACATTCACCATGCAAAACTTCGAAGATCCAAAGTAGTCAAGGGATTTGCGAAATGAGGTATGCGCGTACGGTGGGATCTTGTGTAAGACCAATGGCCTTCTCGCTGCATACGCGAGCTTGAGCTTCACTGCCGAGCTGCATGTAGAAGTGTGCGCGAGATGCCCAGTACGGTTGATACAAACGAACACGGTCGGCGGGAAGCTCGTCGAGTGCTTGCAGGCCGTGTTCAGGTCCACTCGCTTCTGCAACTGCAACAGCGCGGGCCACAGCGGCACCTAACGCAGATGTTCTGGCGACGAGTACGTCATACAATTTCACGATTAACGGCCATGGCGTTGCTTCTCCAACGAAGCGCACGCTATGCGCGTGCTGAATGGCAGCCTCAATCGTGTACCGATCCGAATGCCCTGCCGCCATCAGTCCTTCCACAATCTCTGTTGCTTCTGAAAGTGCTTCTGCATCCCATTGCCTTGGATCCTGCTCGTGAAGAGGAATGAACATGCCATCGCTGCTTCGACGAGCAAAGCGACGTGCGTGCGTGAACAGTAAGAGTGCGAGTAAACCCTGCAGACTTTTTTCTTCGGGCATGAGTGACGTCATGATGCGTGCAAGTTCGAGTGTCTCTGCTTCCAAGTCGATACTAGCCGTCGTGAATGCAGCATAGATGGCATCTGCAACAAACGGTAGGCGAGCGGCAAGGTGGCGAGGATGTGGTACGTCGAGGGCAATTCCTGTTGCACGGATCTTCGCTTTTGCGCGCACGAGGCGCTGCGACATCGACGATGGCGACGTAAGAAAGGCAGAGGCTATGCGCTCAGCCGATAGTCCAAGCACACATTGTAACATGAGTGCCGTGCGAACGGCAGGCGCTATCGCAGGGTGTGCACATGCAAACATGAGGGTGAGTCGCTCGTCGGGCAGTTCGGCATCGGAGATTCCTTGCGCACTCCACTCTTGGATATACGAGGCTACTTCGGCGTGGTACGACCAACGTAGGGCCGAGCGCCTGCCTTCGTCTACAATCCTCCGCCTAGCTACGGTAAGCAGCCAGGCGGTTGGATTATTTGGAATTCCTTGGTTGGGCCATTGTTCTACGGCGGCGACGACAGCATCGCTAATCGCATCCTCGGCGCCTTCTACGTCACCCGTTCGCGAAGCGATGATTGCAACGAGCTTTCCGTATGAACACCGAATAGCAGTTTCGATTGCCGCGTTGTGGCAAGACATAGGGTGGTCACATGCCAGTGAGGATAGGGCGAATTTCTACAGCTCCACCGTCAAGCGCAGGAGAACGTGATGCCCACGCAAGCGCTTCGTCGAGCGACTCTACATCGATCGAAACGAAACCACCAAGCATTTCCTTTGTCTCTGCATACGGTCCGTCGTGAACTACATGTTCACCATTCTTCGAACGCAGTGTGGTAGCTGTTTCTGAAGGTTGCAGGCCATGACCTCCGAGCATAACGCCGGACTCTCCAAGCTCCTTCATATAAGCAGCCCATCCAGCCCAGTATCCGGGACCTTCTTCGGGATGCGTGCGCTTTGCGATCGCTTCTCCACTTTCATTGAACAGCAAGACAAACTTCATACGAACCTCTTGAAAGGATGAAACCAACGACATGTAGTGGAATGTCGTTTGGTATCTGTGGATTTCGACATCATGAATTCAACAGGGCCGCAAAATCTTCTTCGGTGAGCACGGGCACACCGAGTTCCTGTGCCTTTGTGAGCTTACTCCCAGCGTTTTCGCCCGCAACAACATAGGACGTCTTCTTACTCACACTGCCGGCTGCCTTGCCGCCTCGCCGCTCTACTTCTTCCTCTGCGGCCCGTCGCGTCATGGTGACGAGCTCGCCCGTGAGCACGAAGGTCATGCCAGCAAACTGCTGCGAGGTGGTTTGTGCAGCATCGCCTTCAAATTGCAGATGAGCGTCTTGGAGACGATGGACGATTGACTGTTCAGAAACATCCGTAAAGAACTCGATGACGCTATCCGCAATGCGGTCTCCAATCTCGTTCACCGCTGTGAGCTCCTCTTTTGTTGCAGAGCCGAGAGCTTCTACCGTTGTGAAGGCGCGCGCCAAGATTTTAGCCACACCTTCGCCCACAAATCGAATGCCGAGTGAGAATAGCACGCGTGAGAATGGCTGCGACTTACTTGCATCGATGCCGGCGACGAGTTTGTCGTAACTCTTCGGTGCCCATCGGTCGAGCGCGAGAATCTGCTCTCGCTTGGAGGGGAGCTCGTAGATATCGGCAACATCGGATAGCAATCCGGCATCGACGAATTGATCGATGGCTTTCTCTCCGAGTCCGTCGATGTTCATTGCATCTCGCGATGCGAAGTGCGAGAGCCGACGTCGGATTTGCCACGGACATGCGCCGAAATCGCAGTAGTAGTTGGCTTCGCCGTCAGGTTGGTGCAAGGGCGTGTGGTGATCGCACGGACATACATGCGGCATGTTCCAAACACTGGCGTCTGGCTTGCGAGCAGCCATCACCACCCCTACCACCTTCGGAATCACGTCGCCACCCTTCTCGATAATTACCGTGTCGCCAATGCGAAGGTCGAGTTCATGCACGAACTCCTCGTTGTGGAGCGTGGCGCGCGAAATGGTGGACCCAGCAAGCGCCACGGGCGCGAGCTCTGCGACGGGCGTGATAACTCCGGTGCGACCTACCTGCAGCGTGATATCGGTAAGAATGGTTTGCGCCTTCTTGGCTTCGTACTTGTAGGCAATGGCCCAACGTGGAGCACGTGCTACAAATCCAAGCTCCTCTTGCTGGCGAAGCGAGTCTACCTTGATCACAATACCATCAATTTGAAATGGCAGGGTATCGCGCGCATCGTCCCAATCGTTGATGAAGCTGAAAACATCGTCCACATTCTCGCACGTTCGAAGTGCGCGTCCGATTGGAAATCCCAGTCGTTTGAGGAGCTCAAGATTCTCTGCATGTGATGTGAGAACGCGCGCATTCTCGTTGGCGCCACGAAGCTCCAAGTAGTAGGCAACAAAACTGAGCGGACGCTTTGCTACTTCGCGCGAGTCTTTTTGCTTGAGAGTTCCGGCTGCGAGGTTTCGAGGGTTCGCGTATGGCTTGTCGCCCTGCTCCTCTGCCACGCGATTGATCTCTACAAAGTCGTCGATAGGCAAGTACACCTCTCCGCGGACTTCAAAGTCGCGAAGCGCAATACCGTTCACATCTACATCATTCACGGCAAGTGGTACAGCTCGAATGGTGCGCACATTCTGCGTTACATCGTCACCCGTTGTTCCATCGCCACGTGTAGCGGCAAGAGCAAGTGTGCCGTTGCGGTAGGTGAGCGACATGGCAACGCCATCATACTTCAGCTCGGCAACGTACCGTGGCGGTGTGCCTTCGAGCCCTTCGCGCACACGTCGGTCAAAGTCCTCGACTTCTTCACGTGAATAGGTGTTGGCCAGCGAAAGCATTGGTCGTGCATGTGTGACGTTCAAAAACGAACTGAGCGGAGTACCCCCAACGCGTTGAGTCGGTGAGTCGTTGGAGATGAGTTCCGGATGCGCGGCCTCGAGACGTTGTAGTTCTTCGAACAAGGCATCGTAGGCGCGGTCGTCAATCTCTGGCCGAGCGGTTACGTAGTACAGCTCGTCGTGCCGACGGATCTCTGCGCGTAGCGTGTTGATGCGGTCTGCAACGGACGTAGAAGCCTCGTTGCTTCCAAAGAGTGAATGTTGTGGCATGGTCGAATATACAGTGGTGTTATATTCCGCGACATCCTTTCAAGTCAAGGTTCCAAAACATGCGTCGTTTTTTGTGCCTCCTTTCCGCCCTCCTCTGTTGTTGGATTTCTTCCCCTGCGCAGAACGACATCTCCCTGTTCCATACCAACAATGATATGTGGTCTGTAGATGGCGCCGCGTTCCACGCAACCGTTGGCAGAACAGCGGCGTTCGCTATTCCACGCGTGGTGTTGCCGGGTGGCGATGTTGTGACGTTTGACGTGCGCCCATTCTCGGTGCTTTCATCGGACGCCATTGTTGTTGAAGCAACGGAGAACGGAGATGTGCGACGTGCATTCGATGCCATGATCCAACTTTCAGGCGCCGTGCGCGAGTGGCCCGGATCGCATGTTGTGTTCACCGTGTTCGAGCGGGCGACGTGGGGTTACATCGAGCGACCAACTCCAACAGGAACGGAACGCTATGTGATTCAAGCTGGTAAGGTGGCAAGGCTCGGAGAGCGTATGCCCGATGGTTTCAAGTGTTTTGCTGAAGACCTCGCGAACTATCAGCAACGATCAGATTCGATCTTTGCCTCTGTGCGTAACAACGCAACAATGAAGCGCGGATATGTAGATGTGCAGGGCAGCCGAACGCAAGTAGTGGAAGTCGCAGCCGAATGTTCGCAAAGCTATTTCAACGCCCACGGCGGCACACTATCAGAATCTGCGCAGTATGCAATTGCCTTGATGGGCGCCGTGAGTGCCGTGTACGAACGCGATGCGAATGTTGCCATTCGTGTACCGTTTATGAGGATATGGACAACTGCCGATCCGTATCCCGGTGACATCGGCGCTGCACTTGGAGAGATTCGCGATGTATGGGAAAACTCCATGCAGTATGTGCGCAGGAGCACAACGGTGCTGCTTTCCAACAATGTGGGAGGTGGCCTTGCATGGGTGGGCGTGCTTTGCTCTGGATATGGCTACTGCGTGTGCGGTCTTGGCGGTGCTGTAAACTTCCCTGCGGGTGGATATCTGTGGGACATAGATGTAACGTCGCATGAACTCGGTCATAACATTGGTTCGTCGCACACGCACAATTGCGGTTGGGCTCCAGCCATCGACTCGTGCTGGAATGCAGAAGGTGGCTGCTTTGTAGGCACAAAGCCACGTCCCGGTTCTATCATGGCCTACTGCCATCTTACACCATTTGGGAATCAACTTCTCTTCCATCCTCGCGTGGCGTCGTTGTTCCGTGCAGTAACCGAGAACAGTTCATGCACTGCTCCAACAGGTGGTGCACTCACCAAGGATGTTGCCGCAACGTATATCGAACTACCTGCCGTGGGCGGTGCCATCGGCAACGGACAGTTGTTCTCGCCCACCGTGTGGATTACGAATACGGGAACGTCTGTTGCAGACACGGTGACGGTTCGACTAATCGTCTCGGCATTTGATAGCAGTGCCGCAGACACTGTCACCCGAACAATGACATCACTCGCTCCCGATCAACAGCGTTCTGTTGTGTTTGCGCAACGCAGAATTCTTGTAAACGGAAAGTATCTAGCACGCGTAGATGTATTCATGAACGGAGACCAGTTCGCAACGAACGATCAATGCACACGTCCGTTCGAGATTACCGCATCGATTAGTGGGTCGCTCTCGCTCCTTACACCAAAGAGTGGCGATGCGCTCGTAGCGGGAGATACAGCGCGCATCACATGGTCGGCAACGGGCATCAATAACATTCGCCTCGAGTTGAGTACAGACGGCGCGGTAACGTGGCGTGTCATTCAAACGAAGGTTGCAACCACGCCATCCATGTACACGTGGGTGGTCCCTGCAGTACAGTCCACTCAATGCTTCGTGCGCATTGCAGCCATCGAGCAGTCTTCGATACGCCACATGAATCAACAACCGTTTCGTATCTCCCTTCGCAAAGACATTCAAGCGATTGATGTTGCCGTACCATCCACAAACGATACTCTCCGCACGCCGGGTGTGCCGCGTGTTGTGATTCGAAACAATGGTGCTGACAATCTTGCAAATGTTCAGGTGTCGCTTCGATTCACGTGGACGCAAGACGCGAACGCCGTGTATGACGAGACCATCGTTGTTCCGCTCGTTCGTGCGGGCGCACAAGACACAGTCACAATGCCAGCCACGCCACTTCTAGCAGAGGGCGTGCATCTTATGTGGCTAGTCGTGCACGTGAACGGAGATCAGTACGGTGACAATGATTCTATCGGTAGATCTTTCATCAGCGTTGGTACCTCTCCGCCTGTGTCGTTTGATGTTGTGGGCGGACATCAGCGCGCCATCCTTTCATGGAAACGGTATGGCACATCTTCGATAACGGCTTGGGAAGTGTATCGCAGGGTGCAAGGAAGCGCGGAGGAGCTTGTCGCAACACTCCTGCCAACTGTGTTGAGCTATGTAGATGTAGGACTGATCAATGGCTCGTCCTACACCTATTCAATTCGAGCGCGCAACGGACAGGCTCGCACAGTTGCATCAGTTGCTCGTACAGTGGTCCCTACATGGTATCCGGCAGGGTTCACACTCGTTGCACCTCGCATCCTTTCTCCTTCTGCGTCCTCGCCAGCCTTGCCATACCCAGCAGTACTCGCATGGGAGAGTGTGAATGGCGCTCTTTTGTATCAGGTGCAGGTGGCAGAAGATGCAGCGTTTGTGCGAGTTGTTGAGAGTCACATCGTACGTAGTGTGTCTACGTTCGAGCTCGACGTGCCCATGAGCACTACTCGATACTGTCGCGTGCGCTGCTTTAACAACAGTAGCAATTCCTCGTGGTCTGACGGACGGAAAGTCACCATCAATAGCAATTGCTCAGGTTCAGCACTATCGTTCAGTGGCGCGAAGGGTGTAGCAACAAATGCAGACTTCGTATGGAATGGCGGTCCGGTTACGGTCGAATTCTGGATTAACGTTCCAAGCGAGAAACTTCCCAACGCATCTGCGTTTTCCGTTGGAGATCCCGATGTGAATCGAAATCGTTTCCAGGCGCACGTGCCGTGGAATGATAAGAACTTGTATTGGGACTATGGAAATCTGGATAGCAATGGCCGACTCGTTGCCTACTTCGGCAACTATCTCGACAAGTGGACGCATGTGGCTCTGGTTAGCAACGGAACGAATTTCGCCGCCATCTACCTAGATGGAGAGATGGTGCTGTCGTCCACAAAGGCATCGTCACCATCGGCACTCCGCAAACTCTCTGTGGGCGCGAACGTGGCGCAATGGCCACTCAAGGGAAGTATAGATGAGTTCCGCATATGGAATCGAGTTCGAACACGCAGCGAAATACGAACGAACATGACGGTGAGCGCACTTCGTTCGCAAACTGGGTTAGTTGGATGGTGGCGGTGTGATGAGGGCAGCGGTTCTCTTGTTCGTGAGAACACGGGAAAGCCGCTAACGCTCACGCTGACAGATGCCGCCGGATGGGCGGCATCGGGAGCACCTATCAACTGCACAGCAGTTGGTGTGTTGGCTACGCCCACGCTCACGGCGCCTACCGCCAACGAGCAGATATCTGTGATGCATGATGTTGAACTAGTGTGGGCATCTGTGAAAGGTGCAGACCGGTACGAAGTTGTTGTGGCACGCGATGAAGATATTGATACAGTTGTGATCTCGTCAAGCACAGATCAGACGCGCCTCCGGTGTGCAGGCCTCGAGTTCGATCACAACTATACGTGGCGCGTACGCGCCGTGAGTGGAACAGCGCTGAGCGAATGGGCAACGTCGTTGTTTGTGATGCCCTCAAACTGCACGCCGAAATCGTTGCGCTTCGATGGAAAGGCGACGCATGTTCGCGTCGATACGTCGTTCGTGTTCCGAGGTCCGGCCGTGACGATTGAGTTTTGGAATTTTGTGGGCGACTCCGATCTGCAGAACAGCGTTGCATTCTCTGCGGGTCCGTCCGGTCAGCCCCTGCCTCGCATGCAAGCGCATGCACCATGGGGCGACAAAAAATTCTATTGGGACTGCGGCGACCCTGGCAGGTACGGACGGCTTTCGATAGACTATTCGCCGTATATGAACCGATGGACGCATGTGGCGCTTTCGTCCAACGGTCGCGACCGACTAGCCATCTACATGAATGGCGCACTCGTGGCCGAGAGCAGTGGGGCAGACAGTTTGCAAACACTAACGTCATTCATCATTGGGGCACGTCCGTGGGAGAGCTTGTGGCACCGAGGGCGCATCGACAATTTCCGAATCTGGAATGTTGAGCGAACGGAAGGTCAAATCCGCACGCACATGTCGCATGCGATAACAGCACCGGAATCAGGTCTGCTCGGCTCGTGGCCTATGAAGGAAGGCGCAGGCTCGTTTGTCTATGGCTTCGATCAAGCACGTCCAAACGATGTTGTAGGTCCGCTCGCATGGCAGGCAGACGAAAAACGCATGCACCGAGGATATCCCATTGTCTACAACGCACGTGAAGCAATCGTCAACACGCAATACTTGTACTCTGCCAGATCAACGGATGGACGCACCGCAACTTGGACGTGCACAGACTGTACGGTAAACCCCGTGGGTGGCGGATCTTCTGCCTACGTAACATGGACTGCCACGGGGATGCACCGACTTGTACTTGCAAGCGCGACCGAGAGTGGGTGTGCAGATTCTTCGTGGTATGATGTAGACGTCGTGCTCGTGAGCAATGTAGAGGAAGACGCCGCGCGCGCAAACGATGTGCGGTGGTCACCCATGCCTTCACAAGATCACGCCGTACTAACCATTGGTGAGCGGGAAGATGGCAAGGGAGAAACAATAACGGTAGACCTCTTTGATGTTGCTGGCTCGCATGTTCGTACGTTGTACTCGGGCGTTGATGTTGGTGTGCAGAGCATCGAGATGAGCACGTCTGGATTGCCATCTGCTACCTATCGATGTGTTGTGCGAAGAGGTTCTTCGCTCACGTCATTCTCGATAATCGTTCTCAGATAACCATGTTCGATACCACAACCACAACAATAGCAGCTGTTCTCGCCGACGAACGAGACGCCATCGCCAACATGGCGAACGTGGCTTCTCTCCTTTTTCATACGCTGCACGACGTGAATTGGGTTGGCTTCTATCGATTCGACGGAAAAGAATTAGTGCTGGGTCCGTTTCAAGGAAAGCCCGCCTGCATTCGCATTGCACTCGGCCGTGGCGTGTGCGGCTCTGCTGCTGAGCAGCGCATGACTCTTGTCGTAGACAATGTTGCAGAGTTTCCTGGTCATATCGCATGCGATGTTGCATCTCGTTCAGAGCTCGTTATTCCCATGTTCAACGGAGAGGATCTTGTTGGGGTCTTGGATCTTGACAGTCCGAAGCAGGCACGCTTTTCTGTCGACGATGCACGCATGTGTGAAGACGTCGTACGGCTCCTAGTAGAAGGGAGCGATTGGTAAGATGATTCACATTCGGCCGCTACAGTCATCAGACAGCGTAGAACAGATAACAGAGATGCTGCATCGTGCCTACGCAGAACTTGCAGCAATGGGGTTTCGGTTCCTTGCTACGCACCAGAGTGCAGAGACTACGCGCAGCAGACTGAATGGCGACATGAGTTTTGTAGCCGTACTCGACAACGTGATTGTTGGTACAATTTCCATCTACAGTACGCCGTACGAAGACGTTTGCCTGCACTATCGCAAACCAGGGGTAGCTCGTTTCGGTCAGTTCGGCATCGAGCCGCACCTGCAACACTGCGGTCTCGGTACTCGCATGATGGATGTAGTAGTGTAATGCTTCCTTGAAAATAGGCCATACAAGGAAAAGTTGTAAGCAATAGATTGGTGCCGATCTCACAACAGAGGAGACGGTAATGGCAGAAGCAGGACGTCGGCGTCATTTTACTCCGGAGGAGAA
>JBBRES010000037.1:0-16555 GCA_038202665.1 Kapaibacterium sp. (SeqCode)
GTAATCTCATTCGCTTCTTGCTTCGCACGACCGATGTTCGCATTGTGAACCTGGATGCATTGACGTATGCGGGTAACCTTGAAAATCTTTCTGATGTGGAAAACAACCCACGATTGACATTCATTCGCGGGTCGATCACCGATGCAGATCTTGTCGATCACATCATCACAACGCATTCCATTGATGGCATCATTAACTGTGCTGCCGAATCTCACGTCGATCGGTCGATCGCATCGGCTGCGCCGTTCGTAGACACTAATGTTACGGGGACGTTAGTTCTCCTGGAAGCGGCCAAGAAGCATGGCCTACAGCGTTTCCTGCAAATGTCAACGGACGAGGTGTACGGCTCGCTCGGCCCCACCGGTGCCTTCTCCGAACAAACACCCATTGCTCCGAATTCCCCGTACTCTGCGTCGAAGGCCGCTGCTGATCTTCTGGTTCGTGCATTTGTGCACACACACGGTTTGCCCGCCGTCATCACGCGTTGCAGTAACAACTACGGACCCTATCAATTCCCCGAAAAATTTCTGCCCGTAATGATCCTGAAAGCAATGGAGGATCTGCCCATGCCCTTGTATGGAAACGGACTGCAGGTGCGTGACTGGATCCATGTAGACGATCATTGCAATGCTGTCTGGCTGGCATACACGAAGGGGCGGATAGGCGAAGTGTATAATGTTGGCGCCGAGAATGAGCGGCCGAATCTGCATGTGGCTCGAGAGATCCTGCGCGGCCTTAGAAAAGACGAGTCTTTGCTAACCTATGTAACGGACAGACCCGGCCATGACGTCCGCTATGCGATCAATGCCACGAAGATCCGTTCGGAACTTGGCTGGCTACCAACCCGAAGTTTTGATGAAGGACTGAGAGCAACCATTGCATGGTATGGTGAACATCAAGAGTGGTGTGCATCCATTCGCAGTGGTAGCTACATGGAATATTACGAACGACACTATACCGCAGGAACATAATGGAATCGACCAGCACAACACGGCGGCGGGGTAGACCTCGTAAACTCGTGAGCAAGCATGAACAACGTTTGATGACGTCGATACTAAGCGGCAAGGTCACGATTGGCGTTGTAGGGCTTGGCTACGTTGGTCTTCCGATTGCGCTCGAATTTGCGAAGCAAGGGTTTGACGTTATTGGCGTTGATGTAAGTGAAGAAAAGATTAAGTCGTTGCAAGGCGGCAAGAACTACATCCAGGATCTTAGCGCCGAAGACATTCGCACAGTAGTCAAGAAGACCAAGAAGCTTACGGCCACAACATCGATCAAAGCTCTTCGGGCGTGTGATGTGATCTACATCTGCGTGCCAACGCCGTTCACTCCAAACAAAGACCCCGACATTTCTCATATCGTGAACGCTACGGAAGGTATTGCCGCAACGCTTCATGCTGGGCAGCTCATCATTTTGAAGAGCACAACATTTCCTGGTACCACCGAGAAGTATGTCCAACCAATTCTGGATGCAACGAAGCTCACGGTAGGACGAGATTATTTCTTGGCCTTCTCTCCGGAGCGTATCGATCCGGGTAATACAACGTGGACCACGAAGAACACCCCCGTGGTTGTTGGCGGTGTAACGAAGGCATGCACCGACCTTGCGGTAGCGATCAACAAACACATCATTACCGAAGTTGTTGCGGTGAGTTCACCGGCCGTTGCGGAAATGGAAAAGCTTCTCGAGAATATTTTCCGAAGTGTGAACATTGCCTTGGTCAATGAGCTTGCACAACTCTGCGACCGCATCGGTGTGAACATTTGGGAAGTGGTAGAAGCTGCCTCTACGAAGCCATTTGGTTTTATGCCATTCTATCCTGGTCCGGGAATTGGCGGACATTGCATTCTGATCGACCCGTACTATCTCGCATGGATGGCTCGTGAGAAAGACTTCGTTACAAACTTCATTACGCTCGCGGCAGAGGTCAACGAGAGCATGCCGTTCTACGTTCGGTCTATGATCGAACGTGAGGTGGCGAAGCAACCGGTGACGCTCGAAAAAGCAAAAATCCTGCTGCTGGGTATGGCCTTCAAACGGGACGTCGACGACCTGCGGCACTCTCCCGCACTCAAGGTTGCGGAATTGCTGATCGAAGACGGAATGCAAAACATCTCCTACTTCGACCCTTACGTCCCTACCGTCCGCGTCCATGATGCTGTATGGGAATCGCGCAAGTCGCTCACACCGGCCTTCCTAGCAAAACAGGATGTGGTGGTGATCACCACGGATCACACGAGTTTCGACATCGATATGATCGTTCGTCATAGCAAAGTGGTCATTGATACGCGTAACGCCACGAAGCACATCAAGGGTGCACGAAAGAACATCGTTCTTCTCGGTGATGGTAAGTGAAGCGTATCCTCTCCATAGTGGGTGCGCGGCCAAACTTCATGAAGGTGGCGCCGATTCACCGTGCATTCGCGGCCTTTGCAGAGTCGATCACGCACGAGATCCTTCATACTGGTCAGCACTACGATACGTCGATGTCTGATGCCTTCTTTCATGATCTCGATATGCCGCAGCCAACGTTCTTTCTTGGTGTTGGAAGCGGTTCGCACGCAGAGCAAACCGCTCGCGTGATGATCGGGTTCGACGAAGTGTGCCGAGACCATCGCCCAGACTATGTCATCGTTGTTGGCGACGTGAACAGTACGATTGCGTGCGCACTCACGGCCGTGAAGTATGGCATTCGCGTGGCACATGTCGAGGCTGGACTTCGTTCGTTCGATAGGGGAATGCCAGAAGAAATCAACCGCCTCGCAACCGATGCCATTTCCGACGATCTATTTGTGACTGAGCAAAGTGGTGTTGATCATCTTCTGCACGACGGAGTAGCTCAGAACAGAATCCACTTTGTTGGTAATACGATGATCGACTCGTTGCACTATGCGCTCCCACGTGCAGAGCGTTCGACGATCATGCAAACCGTGGGTGTGTTGCCTCGGCAGTTTGTGTTGATCACCCTGCATCGACCAAGCAACGTAGACAACAAAGAACAGCTTGCCATGCTTACCGACGTGTTGAATATTATCGCTCTGCAGACCACTGTTGTCTTTCCTGTGCATCCGCGCACACGCAAGAACATCAGCGAGTGGGGGATTGATGCGAAGCTCTCACCCGGCGTCAAGCTCATCGACCCCGCTGGATATGTAGACTTCTTGAGTCTCATGAAGAACGCCTTGTTCGTTCTCACGGATTCTGGCGGAATTCAAGAAGAGACCACGGCGTTGCGTGTGCCTTGCATTACGGCGCGGACGACAACAGAACGACCTGTAACAGTGGAGATCGGCACAAATGTTCTTGTACAGCCTGATAAAGGCTCAATTCTTCATGCCGTCGACGCGATTTTTGCCGGCAACGGACGCCCAGGCATTGTCCCCGATCTTTGGGATGGCCATGCCGCCGAGCGTATTGCAGCCATCATCAGCTCGCAATGTTTGTAAATTTGCCCCGTCAGCATCCCGGCTTGTGACATTTCCAAGGAATTCGATGCAGCGACTAGCTGTGGTCTTCATGTGTATGGCAGCGAGCTTCATGGTTGCTCATGCACAAGGCGGTGCAACGCTTGATATTGATAAACTGCAAGCAGCCCAAAAGGGCTCTGTCAGCCAAATCCTCTCAAGCGAGCAAGTCCCCGTCGATAACGTCATTGACCCCAAGATCTATCGAGTAGGTCCGGGCGATGTGATTGCATATCAAATGGTGAGCATGGATTTCAGCGAAAAGCTGGCATCCGTTACGCCCGAGAATGCACTCCTCCTCGATCGTTACGGTATGATCAATGTGCAGGGGCTCACACTAGCGCAAGTACGCGACTCGATAGTTGCACTCATTCATCGCCGCATTCCGGGCGTGGATTGTTTTGTGACGTTGCGCCGCCCACGACTCGTCTACGTAACCCTTCGCGGGAACGTACCCTATCCGGGTACCTACGCCGTACCCGCCTCCATGCGCGTCTCCACGCTCCTGAACGTAGCACGGCAGCCATGGCTTCTGCGCAAGGACGTTGCATCAAACGAACTCGGTCGGAACGACAGGTCCACGCAAGAGAACAGCCGCCTCCAAGAACTCACACGAGCAACAGGCACCTCGCTCAGTCCGTTTGCATCACGCAACATCATTGTCCGTCATCGTGACGGAGTTTCGAACGTCGACCTTCCAAAGGCCATGCTTCCTGGCTTCGCCGCCCTCGACCCTCATGTGCGAGAAGGCGATGAAGTAATCGTGCCCTATGACAATGCCTCAGCTCCGTCCATCTCCATTTCGGGTGCCGTGGCCGATCCTGTGACCATTGCGTACAAATCGGGTGACCGTGCCTCCTTGCTCCTTGCAGCAGCCGGAGGCCCCACCTCGGATGCCGATTTGACGCGCGTTGTTGTGGTAGATCCTAGTGGCCGCGGAAAGCGCACCATCAGTGTAGACAGCACCATGCACATTGTAGGCGAAGACCCCGTTCTTGAGCCAGGTAGCACAATCGTTGTCGAGCAAGCGATGAGAGAAGTAGTGGCAGGGGGGCAGGGAGTGATAAATGTGTTTGGTGAAGTGCGGAACCCCGGCTCGATGGTTATTGCACCAGGAGTGACGAAGCTTACAGAGATTCTCTCTCGTTGCGGCGGCATCACGGCCGATGCGAGCATGTCGCTTGCCTACGTCGTACGTCCGGAACAAGGAGCGTTTGGTTCACGAGATCAGCAGGCCGATATCTACCGACGTTTTCAATACAGTGATCTTACGCTCGAAGATACTGTTCGCTATCGACTGGATATGGAATACCGATTGCCATTCGTGTCGAGTGACTTTCGAAAGGCCTATGCAGACAGCAACTCTCCCGATAACATCGTGCTCTACAGTGGAGACATTGTTGTTGTGCCACGTGTGCCCGATCGTGTATTCGTTTACGGACAAGTGAATCAACCTGGATACGTAAGCTACGTGGCAAAGAAAACCATGGAGTGGTACATCGAACGCGCTGGCGGTTATGCACAGGGCGCTAAGCCTAGTCGCGCCCGCGTGATCAAGGGAAAGACGAAGGTCTGGGTTGACGACGACGATGCAATGGTCGACGCGGGAGACGAAGTTTATGTACCCCGAGCACCAGATGTATCAACGGCCACACAGATTCAGACGTATGCCGTGATTGCCGGAGTGACATCTGCTATTGCCGCGCTGATTGCAACGTTCTATGCCATCCTCCGCAAATAGAGACCGATGACACTCGCAGAGATCGGCATTACTCTCGCCCTCGTTTCTGTGGGGGCGATTCTGTATCCGATTGTATTCTATCCGATGATGTTGCTGCTCGTGCATGCCATTGCGAGACGTCCGGCCGTTCCTGCAATTCCAACAGACTTCCCTCCGATTACCGTCCTCGTTGCAGCACATAACGAAGAGCGCGTGATTGAGGCATGTTTGCACGCGATTGAACAGAGCACCTATCCGCATGACAAAATTCATGTACTTGTAGGCGACGATGGAAGTACCGATCGTACTCCCGAGATCCTTCGTCACTATGAATCGTCCCTTGCATCATTTCAAACCCGTCGATTCGAACGTTGTGGTAAGAATGGCGTCGTGAACGCGTTGATGCTTGAAGTCTCAACGCCGTTCGTGATTCTTACGGATGCGGACTGCAGGATTTTTCCGGATGCATTCGAGCGACTCGTTTCATGGATGTCTGATGCATCTGTTGGCTGCGTGATCGGGCGTACAGATAGAAGTGGCGGCGTGCAGGCCTCGGATTCGGCATCGCGTGGTGAGGCGTCGTATCGTGGGCTTGAAGCATCGATCAATGCCATGGAGTCGGCGATCTCTTCAACAGTCACCTCCAACGGTCACCTCTACGCCATGCGGGCAGAATTGCTGCGTCCTATACCCGACAAACGCGCGTCCGACGATTTCCTCTTGCCACTCTACTCGATACTTGCAGGCAAACGAACGATTGTCGATAACGCCGCCCTCGTTATTGAAGAGCGAACGAACTCGATACAGCAAGAGATGAAGCGTACCATTCGCACGGTAAGTGGGGGTCTTGCAAGTATCTCCTGCGCCCGAGGACTTCTGCTGCCAACACAAGGCATGGTAAGCTGGTTCATGTGGTCACATCGCATACTGCGTTGGTTGATGCCGTGGTTCATCATTGCGCTCTTTGTTGCTACGTGCCTTACTGTGCAAAACACAGAGTTGTTTAGTGTTCTCTTCTACACGGAGTTTGCCTTCGTGTTTGCAGCATTTGTCGGTCACCTTGCAGAGACCACTGGCGTTCGAATCCGTCCGTTGCAACTCATCTACTTCTTCGTTGTGATGAATGTGAGCCTGCTCGCAGGGATGCTCCGTTATCTTTCTGGCAGACAGATCGATCGATGGTCACCGTCGTCAAAAGGTCGTTCATGACGGCTCAGCGAACGTCGCTTGCATCGCGCGTGCTTGCCGGTGGGATTCAGTTAATGCTCACACAGGGCATCACGATCATCACCTACTTCTTCGCGCAACGGATGATCTTGTCGACGCTCTCTAAAGAAGCGAACGGAGAGCTCTTTGCCGTGCGTCGGATCGCAGACCTTCTTGTGATCGTATTGGTAGATGCCGGACTGAATGGCATTGCCATGCGTCGCATCATTCAAGATCCTTCGTCAACGCAACAAGTGTTGAGCACCACGATAATGTACCGACTTGTGATGTGGGTGGTAGGAACGATGTTGTGCCTGCTCACGGGATGGTTCATGCACGCATCGCTTACGGACTTGGTCATGTGGTGCTTTTTCCTGCTGATCTCTGTCCGCAGCGGCCTGATTCGATTCACCTACGAACTTCCTTATCGTGCTCATGTTCGCTTTGGTATCGTAAACATGTTGGCCATTGTTGATGCGGTGATGTTCCTTGGCACGATTTACTACTTTCGTGCGCAGCTCAGCCCTACCACCATCATTCTCGCATCTGTCCTTTCTGCCGTTCCTGGCTTCGCCCTCTTGGCTTTGTACGACCGAGGTAGAACGATACGCCCGAAATGGGCATCTGTCGCTTTGATGCGATCTATGCTCATCGAAGCCATTCCCATTATTATCACATCTGTCCTCGTGAGTTTTCACGACAAGATCGATGCCATGATGCTCGACTGGTTTAGTACGCCGCTTGAAGTGGGGATTTTTGGAGCAGCGTACAATACACTATCGCCAGTCACAGCCGCCATACCTTCTACGATGGCCATGGCAATTGTACCAGCTGTTGCGCGGCTAGCACGAGAAGACATGGATGCGTGTAGGCGTTATGCAACAACAGGTCTGCGATTCCTTATCGTCATAGCGATTGGCGTGAGCACCGTGCTTTCGACGCTTACAGGAGCGGTGATCGACATTGTGAGTAAGAATAGATATGCCGACAATGGCATCCACTTCTTTACGTTCTTTTGGATGCCAGTTGCAATATTTGTGCTCGTCTATGTCCAGGAATTGAACATCGCGCTCGGTCAACAACGCAAGAACTTCCTCACTGCCTCGCTGCTTGCTGTGATCACGATTGTGAGCGGACTCATTCTGATTCCCATGTATCAAGCCTATGGCGCCGTCGTTGCCAAACTTCTTGCCGTTGGGCTTTCTGCAGCCGCATCCTACTTGATTATTCACCGTGTTCTCGAACTGTCTGTAGATTTGTGGTTCGTCGTACGCACGGGCGTGGCGATAGCCGTGTGTTGCGCCGCCGCGGCATTCCTGCCCGGCATGTTCGGTCAGGTATGGGCTGTCGTGGTGAACGTAGTTGTTTTTCTCGGAACGATGATCGGTCTGCGGATCGTGCATAGGGGAGACATTGACTTGATTCGACGACTTCTCACAAAATGACCTTTACCGACTACCATAAGGCCACCACGCCATCGCCATGGCAGATATTCTTGCGTCCACGCATCATGCAAATGGCGTGCGATGTGGTGATGATCATGTTCAGTTTTCTCGTGTATCAATGGTTGCGACCAGTAATGATCGCAGACCGTCAACACGACCCGCTCACGCTCGTGGTGATTGGCGCCATTTCTGCAGTGTATTGGCTCATTGTGTTTTGGTTTGGCGGCCTTCATAAGAATTTCTACATCCGTTCTCCCTTCGAAGAATTCTTTGCCGTTGTTCGGCTCACCTTCGTCGGTACGGCCATTATCTTCTTCGCCATATTTCTCGACTCCAACGAATACTTCCAACGCAACCCGCGCTTCGTTATCATCCTGTATTGGATCGTCCTGTGTAGCATGGTGTGTTTTGGGAGGCTCCTTGCGCGACAAGTCCAACGGCGGTTGCGCGAACGTGGCGTGATTCGCGTTCCGGCATTACTGGTTGGGTCACCTCGCGGCCTTGCTGCCCTCCTTACCGACCTCGAACGTCAGCCCGCATGGGGATATGCTGTGCGTGGTGTTGTTGTTCGCACGGCTACGGAAGTAGATGAATGGAGGCAAGGTGATCGTGCCGGAATTCCGCTCTTCGGCACCGAGGATACGTTGCCATCAATCCTTCGCGAAGTGCGTCCGCGTGAAGTATTGATCTCGATGGAACACCCAGATCATACAGAGTTGTTGAAGGTGAGTGCGCAGTGCGCAGAAGAGAACTGCATTGTGAAGATCGTTCCAGACTTGTATGAGATATTTTCAGGTCAGGCACGGACGCAACAGATCTACGGTTCACCGCTCATCGAAGTAAGCCCACAACTCATGCAGCCGTGGGAAGAGTTTGGTAAGCGTGCGCTCGACATTGTGCTTAGTGCCGTGGTCCTTGTGGTGGGCCTGCCAGTGTGGCTTGGCGTGACGCTGGCCGTTCGATTCTCGTCGAAGGGGCCGATCTTCTTCATTCAACCGCGTGTGGGTAGGGCCGGACATGTGTTTCCCATGTACAAGTACAGGTCTATGTACTTCGAAGAGCGACCTGTGAAGCCTTCGTGGACGGAAGTAAACGATCCGCGTGTGACGCCCATAGGACGGTTCATTCGCAAAACGCATATAGACGAAGTGCCACAGATGTGGAATGTTCTGAAGGGCGAGATGAGCCTTGTGGGACCACGTCCGGAGCAGCCGTTTTACGTCGATAAATACTCGGCCATCATCCCGTATTATAGACGGCGCCTCAAGGTCCGCCCCGGGATAACCGGTTGGTGGCAAGTGAAGTACAAGGCGCATTCTGAGTCGGTGGAAGAAATGGAAGACCGTCTCCGTTACGACTTCTTTTATATCGAGAACATGTCGTTCAAGCTCGATCTCGAGATCTTGGTTCGGACAGTCTTCGTCATGTTGAAAGGACACGGACAAGCGTGAAGAGTATCGTTTGCATCCCAACGTATAACGAGCTGGAGAATATTGGTCGCATGATCGATGCTATCCATGCCGTTGAACCTGCACTACACATTCTGGTGATCGACGATGGATCGCCAGATGGAACGGCGGCCCTTGTGCGTGAGCGCATGAGTACAGACACGCAACTGCACGTTCACGAACGTGCAGGAAAGCTTGGCCTCGGCACGGCATACTGCGCTGGCTTTGCCTATGCACTCGAGCAGGGCTACGACATCATCATGCAGATGGATGCGGATTTCTCTCACGATCCCAAAGAACTCACTCGATTTTTGGAAGAGATCAAAGATCAAGATCTGGTGATTGGCTCACGGTACGTTAGCGGCGTGAATGTGATCAATTGGCCAATGAGCAGGTTGCTGTTGAGCTATTGTGCGAACGTGTACACGCGCATTATCACCGGAATGCCCATTGCAGATGCAACAGGCGGCTTCAAATGTTTTCGTGCAGACGTGCTGCGGCGCATAGACCTATCCAAGATCAAGTCCAATGGATATGCATTTCAGATCGAAATGAATTATAAAACGTGGAGACAACGGGCACGGATCAAAGAAGTGCCGATCATCTTCATGGACCGCGTGCAGGGCGTTTCGAAAATGTCGAAGAACATCGTCTATGAAGCAGCCTTCCTCGTGTGGAAGCTAAAGCTAGGAACACTCTTCTCATTTGGGAAGCACTAAGTAATGAGTCAACCGGACGTCAGCATCCTGATCGTGAACTACAACGTGAAGGACTATTTGCTGCAATGTTTGAGATCCATCGAACAGCGCAGTCCGGGCGCAGTTGTAGAGGTGATTGTTGTTGACAATGCATCGTCCGACAATTCAGTAGCAGAACTTCAGCCGCTCTTCCCATCCGTCACGTGGATAGCCCTGAAGACGAACCTTGGTTTCGGAAAAGGGAACAACGTTGGACTCGAACGCTGTATGGGGCGGTACGTGTTGTTCTTGAACCCAGATACGATCATCGGTCAAGACACTCTGAATGTGATGATGGACTACTTGGACGCACATCCCCATGTTGGGTTCGCGGGATGTAAAGTGCTCAATCCCGATGGGAGTTTTCAGCTTGCGTGCCGACGTGGCCTACCAACGCCGTGGGTGTCGTTCTGTAAACTGTTTGGGTTGCAGCGACTCTTCCCAACGAGCAAACTTTTTGCTGGCTACAACCTCACCTACAAAAGCGTTGACGAGACGTACGAAGTGGATGCCTTGATTGGCGCCTTCATGTTCGGTCGCACGGCAGACGTTCGTGCATTACATGGTTTCGACCCAGAATTCTTCATGTACGGAGAAGACATAGACCTGTGCTATCGCATGCAGCAATCAGGAAAGTCGGTCATGTACGTGCACACGACAAGCATCGTCCACTTCAAAGGCGAAAGCACAAAGCGTAGCACGATGAACGAAGTGTCGGTCTTCTACGATGCCATGGAGATCTTTGCGCGAAAGCACTTCTCACGATCAACAACCTATTTGCTCATCCTTCGACTTGGAATTCGCCTTCGCTCTGGCCTAGAACGCGTCCTTCGTAGAAAGAGTGAGATCCTTTCTGCGCTTGCGGATGTAGCAGTGGTCAATGGCTCGCTCATGTTGTCTACGACTATTCGATTTGACTCTCCGTTTGGTTTCCCTCCGTATGCCTATCCAACCGTCTTCATTGTCATATCAGCCGTCTTCCTTGCATCGATGGCGGCAGTTGGTGAATACGTAGAGAATAAGCCAACCGTTCGCAGAAGTCTGGTTGCTCTCCTTGCCGCCTTCTTTGTGCTTTCATCCCTCACGTATTACTGGAAGCAGTTTGGATTCAGTCGTGGTGTCCTCATCATGATGGTGGGATTTTCTGCGCTAGGTATTGCGGTGGTGCGGGCAGTAACAGCATTGCACGCGGCTACGCAGGGAAAATCACGAAGGAGGAGGATCCTTGTGGTTGGTATTAACGACCGAACAGATCGAATCCTGTCGGCGCTGCAAACCGTTGACAAACGCTATGCAGATGTGGTAGGAATCATTGCAGATGCTGACGTGTCTGCAACTTCCGTGCATGGCTACGCTGTTCTAGGTACCCTTGGCTATGTAGAGTCTATCGTACGGAGCCACAACATCGATGAGGTGATCGTTACTTCTTCGACGCTTGGTCAGGCAGGCGTGATGCAGATCATGCATCATTGCGCAGGAAGTGGCGCTAGGTTCCACATGGCGGCCGAATATGACGACGTCGTTACTGCACGGATCATCAACGACGTAACGGGAATCGAGCCCACCGTAGTGGTGTCTCCCTTGCGCAGATTCAGAAACCGCGTCATGAAACGCGCAATGGACATCACGATCTCGCTTTTTCCTTTGTTTCTGTACCTCCCAGGACTAATTTTGGGGGTTGAGCGCGCACGAAGGCGAACGCAGACATGGGCGTCTGTGCTACGGGGACAACGAAGTGTTGTTGGGATCTATCCCGACGGTAAAAAAAGGCAGGCAGGGAAAGAAGGGATCACTGGTTTGGTTCACATCAGTAGACCCGACGTGTTATCTGAACAAGCGAGAGAGCAACTCAACGACTTTTACGTAGAGCGCTACTCCATCGCAATGGATTTTGAGATCCTCTTGCAAAACATCTACGGTAGAAATCGTGGCTAGTAACATCACACTTGATTTTGAAAAACCAATCGTTGAGTTGGAAAAGAAGATCGCAGAAATGCGGGCTCTTGCCGATACGCTCGACATCCAACCACAGATCGAAGATCTTGAAGGTCAAGTAGACGAACTGCGTGCTGATGTCTATCGCAACCTTACAAGGTGGCAGCGGGTACAAATCGCACGTCATCCAGACAGACCCTACACACTCGACTACTTCACGCACTGCTTTACGGAATTCACGGAGCTCCACGGAGATCGTGCTTTCCGCGACGATCCTGCTATTGTTGGCGGTATCGCCCGGTTGCAAGGAAGACCCGTCATGGTAGTGGGTCATCAGAAAGGTCGAGATACAAAGTCGAATCTCTATCGCAATTTCGGAATGCCGCAGCCGGACGGGTATCGCAAAGCCTTTCGTCTCTTTCAAATGGCAGAGAAGTTCAAGATCCCAGTCATCTGCTTGCTCGATACGCCAGGAGCATTCCCTGGTTTAGAGGCGGAAGAGCGCGGTCAAGCAGAAGCAATTGCAAAGAATCTTTTGTTGATGTCGAGTTTGCGCGTTCCCGTGCTCATCATGGTTATTGGTGAGGGCGCAAGTGGTGGTGCATTGGGTATTGGCATTGGCGACCGAATCCTTATGCTGGAGAATGCATGGTATTCAGTAATCGCACCAGAGTCATGCTCCAGCATCCTGTGGCGAAGCTGGGAATACAAAGAACAAGCGGCAGAAGCACTCAGGCTCAGTGCAACGGATCTCGTGCAGCAGGGTATTGTTGATCGCATTGTGCCGGAACCTGTTGGTGGAGCACATCGGACGCCCGAGGAGATTTTTGCTACTGTGCAATCTGTTCTCGTCGAAGAGCTTCAGGCATTGGATAAGATTCCCGTAGAAGAATTGGTCCACCAGCGCCGCGAGAAATTCTACGGCATGGGCGTGTGGACCGAGTGAACATCAAGAAAAGAAATGAACACGTATAACTTTCTGACGCTGTTATGAGCACCACACCGAACGATGACGAGAAGCCTAAGGGCCCGTCGCAAGGAAAACCTTCTTGGCTGGATGACGTCGAGGATGACGACAGCCAATTGAAGTTTTTTGGAACCGGACAGCGATCCGGACAGCAGGGCGGCGCATCTCGCGACGATCGTCCACAACGCACGTTCCGCTCACGCGGTGAACGTCCGGCATCCGACAGACCTCCCATCGATCGCCCACAAGGCGATCGCGGAGCGCCTCCTCCACGTCAAGGGTACGATCGTCCGCAAGGTGATCGCGGAGCGCCTCCTCCACGTCAGGGATACGATCGTCCGCAAGGCGATCGCGGCGCGCCTCCTCCACGTCAAGGGTACGATCGTCCGCAGGGCGACCGCGGAGCGCCTCCTCCACGTCAAGGATACGATCGCCCACAGGGCGGTGGCTACGGTGGTCGTCCACAAGGTGGCGGTGGGTATGGTGGTGGTGGTCGTCCACAAGGCGGTGGCTACGGTGGTGGTGGTCGTCCACAAGGCGGCAGTGGTTACGGCGGTGGTGGTCGCCCACAAGGCGGCGGTGGTTACGGCGGTGGCGGTCGTCCACAAGGCGGCGGCGGCTACGGAGGTCGTCCGCAAGGCGGCGGCTATGGTGGAAGGCAGCAAGGCGGCGGGGGATATGGAGATCGACAAGGCGGCGGGGGATATCGCCAAGATCGACCACAACGTCAACCACGTCAACAGCGTGCGCCAAAGCCACGTCCAGCACGCAAGTTGCCTGGGATGACACTTGTCAAGGCATTGGTGGGATATCAGTATGCATCACGTTCACTTTCACTTGCAGCCATTAACAACGGACGTGTGACCATCAACGATACAGTGTGTATTCATCCAAATGGATACTTACATCCGGAGCGTGATGTGGTGATGGTAGATGGACGTGTGATTCAACGCAAGACCATCAAGCCGATCTACATCATCTTCCACAAACCGCACGGATTGATTGGTTCCAAGGAAGAGTTTCGGTTGTCGTTGTATAGCTACATCTCGAGCCGACGTGGTTGGTATTTGCCAGGCGGTGTTTTGAATAAGGCAACGTCTGGTATTGTGATTGTCACGAACGATCCCGCTCACAAGCAACAAGCCACCTCTACCCTTGCCACCCTCACAAAAGAGTATCACGTCAAAGTCCACAAGCAAGCAAAGAAAACCGAAGCAACGAAACTTGAGAAGACATTCAAGGCATTGTGGAAAGAAGACGCTGACCTCGTGAAGGTGAGTATTCAACAGAAGAACGCACGTAATTGTTGGCTGTCGATCAGTCTGCGTAACGGTACGCAGCACGACATTACCACAACACTGAAGGCGGCAGGGTTTGAAGTACTAAACATGAAGCGTCACCGCGTTGGACCGTTTAATACCGCAGATCTAAATCCAGGCGCGTGGTACCGACTCCCAGATGAAGAAGTCGTTGCATTGGACGAAGTCGCAAAGTCTGGTGCGGCCAACGATGCAGGTTCACTGATGGACGTTTGGGAAAAGATCTCCGAACGAATCAGCTAGGCATCTGCTCGGTAAACTGCAGTCGATACAATTTTGCATAGAGGCCATCAAGAGCAAGAAGTTCTTGATGGCTTCCTTGTTCTGCAACATGACCGTGGTGCAAGACCACGATGCGATCTGCACGTTGGATCGTCGACAAACGATGCGCTATCACGATGGACGTTCGTCCTTTGAGCAGTGTCGATATCGAACGCTCGATAAGTTGCTCTGTCTCTGTGTCAATGTTCGACGTAGCCTCGTCGAGAATGAGAATGTCAGGGTCGGTAGCTAGTGCACGACAGAATGAAATGAGCTGCTTCTGACCCACACTCAACACCGCTCCACGCTCACGTACATTCGTGTCCACACCGTGTGGAAGTCGTTCGATGAACTCCGCAGCACCAAGCGCACGCGCGGCTTCAAGCACGCGCTCGCGCGGAACCTCCGGCCTGCCCAACGCGATGTTCTCGTCCACGCTTCTCGAGAACAAGAATACGTCCTGCAATACCACCGCAATGTGTCTGCGAAGAGTCTCCTGCTGGATCGTCCGGATACTACGTCCGTCGATCAACACATCTCCCTGTTGGAATTCATAGAACCGACACAAGAGATTGATGATTGAACTCTTGCCCGCGCCAGTGGCTCCAACGAGAGCAACGGTCTCGCCACGCTTGACGGTAAACGAAATTCCTTTGAGGACTTCCGTGATGCCGTCATAGGCGAAGTGCACATCGCGAAACTCAATCTCGTGCTGTAGTCCTTCAAATGGAATCGCGCCTTCGTTGTCGGGAACGATCATCGTTGTGTCGAGCAACCGGAATATCCGTTCCGACGCCACCACGGACGATTGTAAGGTGTTATACTTTTCTGTGAGATCTCGCACGGGACGGAAAAACATTTCCGCGAACTGTGTGAACGCAACGAGAATACCAATGGTCATCTCGCCACTCAAAATATGTCCGGCCGTGTACCACAGAATGATCGACAGCGCCACGGTACTCAAGAACTCCACAATCGGAAAGAAGACCGAATAATAGAAGATCGATTTGTCTTGCAAATCACGATGCTCACGATTGATAGCCGCAAAGTCGGCCGTCATACGCTCTTCCTGTCGGAATAACTGCACCACTCTGATGCCCGTAACAAACTCGTTTACAAACGTATTCATCCGTCCCACTTGCACGCGAATGGCATTGTACACCACACGTACCTTCGAACGGAAGATGAACGATGCGGTAAGGAGGAAGGGCAGGATCACGATGGTCAGTAACGTGAGGGCGTGCGATGTCTGCCACATGAAATACAAAATCCAGACAATCACCATCACGTCGGAGATCATCATCACGACGCCACTCGAGAAGAGCTCGTTCAATACTTCTACGTCACTCGTCACGCGTGTTACAATGCGACCAACGGGCGTTGTGTCGAAGTAACGCAGCGCGAGGCGTTGGACGTGCCGGTAGAGGGTATTGCGAATGTCGAGAAGCACACGCTGACCCACCCACGTCATCAAGAGCGACAGTGCGTATTGCATCGCCCCTTGCAACAGCAGCACCCCAACAATAATGGCTACAAAGACGAGCAGTCCCGGCATGTCGCCCTTCACGATATGATCGTCAATGGCCATGCGCGTTAAGTACGGTCGCAACGGCCCTAAGGCCGAAGCCGTGAGCGTCAGGCCAATGGCGCCAAGTATGTGCCAGCCGTAAGGCTTGAGGAAGCGAAGGAGGCGTCGAAGAAGACCGTAGTCTACTTTACTTGCTTTTGGTTCTTCTTCGTGTGTCATTCTTCAAAAATAACGAAGGATTCGGGCTAAATTTGGAGATGATCACCATAACCCCGTTCGGAGCTGCCGGCGAAGTAACCGGTTCAAGCTATTTAATCCAAACATCGCAGGCTCGTGTGCTTGTAGACTTTGGTCTTTTCCAGGGCGATAAAGAAGACGATGCAAAGAACATCGTCCCGGGCGCGATCCACCGAACAACCATTGATGCCATCGTGCTCACACACGGACATCTCGACCACTGCGGTCGACTGCCAATGCTGGTCCGCGAAGGATACAGCGGACCCATCTACTGCACCAGCGCAACG
>JBBRES010000038.1:0-16152 GCA_038202665.1 Kapaibacterium sp. (SeqCode)
ATCTAGTCCGTTCCCCTTTCGTAATTTTGCTGTTCTACGACCACGTCAACTCAATTCAGAGGACTGCATGAACATTCTCGTATGCATTAGCCAGGTTCCGGACACAACAACGAAGATCTCCGTTGGACCAGATGGCAAGTCCATGGCAGCGCAGGGTGTCAAATTCATTCTCAATCCCTACGACGAGTTCACCATTGAAGAAGGCCTTCGTCTGAAGGAACAATTCGGTGGCACCGTCACGGCCCTTACGGTTGGTGCAGATACGTCCAAGGACGTTCTTCGCACGGCACTCGCCATGGGCGCAGATGCCGCCATCCTTGTCAAAGATGAGATTCGTGCAGACTCCTTCACTGTTGCGTCCAGCATCGTGGAGGCTGCCAAAGAACTCGCTCCGGACGTTGTGTTGTTCGGACGTCAGAGCATCGACTACGATTCATTTCAAACATCGGCTCTCGTCGCAGAAATGCTCGAGTGGCCATCCGTTCACATCGTCTCCAAACTCGAGATCAATGGAACAACGGTCAAAGCAGAATGCGATACAGAAGGCGGCAAGGAAGTTGTCGAAACGTCACTCCCCTGTGTGATCAGCACACAAAAGGGATTGAACGATCCGCGCTATCCGAAACTTCCTGATATCATGAAGGCAAAGTCGAAGCCCATTACGGAGCGCGCTGCCACCACGGCTGCATCACGTGTAGAAACGGTATCGATGACGCTTCCTGATACCAAGCGCCTGCATAAGATCCTCGGCGAAACGGACGCCGATATCGATGAACTCGTCCGACTCCTCCACGAAGAAGCGAAAATGATTTAATGAAACACATCCTTGTTGTTCTCGAACCAAGCGGCGCTGGTCTGAAGCGCTCGTCATACGAAGTGATTACGGCTGCTCGCAGCATTGCGAATGGCGCACCAATTACGGGCGTAGCTATCAATGCTTCTACAGAGCAGATTCAAGCTGCCGCTGAGTACGGTCTTACATCGTGCATCAGTGCTACGTCTGCAGATGTTGCCCATGCAATTGCAGAAGTGGCTACGAAGGTGGGTGCCGATGTAGTTCTTGCTTCTGCGACAACGGCCGGAAAGAACATCGCTCCGCGCGTTGCTGTGAGATTACAGGCCGGTCTGCTTGCAGACTGTGTGGAACTCACGGCACAAGGCGATGCGGTACGACCGATCTATGCAGGAAAGGCGCGCATCACCGTGCGACCAACAACGCCGATCGCCGTCTACACACTCCGTCCGAATGTCTTCACGGCAAAGAAAGATGCAGTGGGCACGGTTGCCATCGAATCCTTCTCGCCTACAGCCACGAACCGACGTTCCGTTACCGTAACATCGGTCATCAAAAACGAAGGCGTGCTCGACGTGGCCGAAGCAGATATGATTGTCTCGGGCGGTCGTGGCTTAAAGGGACCTGAGAACTTCCATCTCGTCGAGGAACTCGCCAAGAGTTTGGGGGCCGCCGTTGGAGCCTCGCGCGCCGTGGTAGATGCAGGTTGGAGACCGCACTCGCAACAAGTTGGACAGACGGGAAAAACTGTTAGTCCGAATTTGTACGTTGCCTGCGCCATCAGTGGTGCCGTTCAGCATCTTGCCGGTATGTCGTCCAGCAAGGTTATCGTTGCAATCAACAAAGACAAAGACGCCCCAATCTTCACCGTGGCTGACTACGGCTTGGTGGGCGATGTCTTCGCCATTCTGCCGAAGCTTACAGCTCGCATTTCCGCAGTCACTGGCAAGTAAGTAATATTGCACCATGAACAAGGTTCAAGTAGATATCCTCGGTCTGTCTGTGAGTCAGGCAAGTACGGGCGCGTATGCGCTCATCTTGCGTGAGATCGACGGCGTGCGCCGACTCCCAATCGTGATCGGCGTGCCAGAGGCGCAGGCCATTGCGAACGAACTCGAGGGCATCAAGCCGCAACGTCCAATGACGCACGACTTGCTTCGTAACGTGATCGATGCGCTAGGCGGACAACTACGAGACGTGTCTATCAGCAGTCTCCGAGATGGAACGTTCTATGCAACGTTGCACTTCGAGTTTTCTGATCTCGAAGTTGATGCACGTCCAAGCGACGCCATCGCACTTGCCATCCGCTGTGGTGTTCCGATGTACGTCACAGAAGAGATCATTGCAGAGGCCGGATTTACACCCGAAGGCGACGAGGCCGAAGAAGAGTTTGGAGAGACGCACGAAGAAGAGCCGGAAGAAGAGAACGAGATAGAGCGACTTCGCGCTTCCTCTGCAGAGTCAGAGCCGGAGGCCGAAGCACCGCCCAAAGCAGTATCGCTCCGTGATCGACTCCATGCCTCCCTAGACCTTGCCATCAAAAACGAAGAGTATGAGAAGGCGGCGCAGCTCCGCGACCAGCTCAATCAACTCGGAGAGTAATTCGTATATTTGTGGCCCTCCGCGCCGGAGTAGCTCAGGTGGTTAGAGCAATGGAATCATAATCCATGTGTCGGGGGTTCAAGTCCCTCCTCCGGTACCACTCAATGAATCGCCCTTGTCGTTCTACGTCAAGGGCTTTTTCATGTCTGCCAATGCACGTTCTTCTGCAGGTATGCGCACGAAGAGTAAGATCACTGCGTTGAGGAGTGTAAAGACAATGCTTGTCCACCACGCCCCAACGATAAGCGGGACGGCAGCGAGTTCGATAACGACGGCTACGTAGTTGGGATGGTTGATGTACTTGTAAGGTCCGCGAACAACACGTTCGTCACCAGGCACGACGATAATGCGCGTGTTCCATGCCGATCCCAACGATGCGATGGCCCAATACCGAATGATCTCTGCGACGACAAGACCTCCGAGTCCAACAAGACTCATAGCGCTCCACGGAAAGCCGTGCATGTACCCTTCTGCATTCATGGCCACAAGCCACATCACGTGTAACACAACGAACATCCAGTAGTGTTCTGCCCCATACTCTCTTCCACCATTGGCCATTGCTCGCAGACGATTGCGCGAAGCAAGGCGCAACTCAAGGATACGTTGCAGCGAAATGGTAAGGAGAAGAATGGCGGCAAGGATCACGTCCACTCCAGCGTACAAAACTCTGCAGAGAATCCGGGCCCGAGCGCTAAGCAGAGTCCAAGACTCCCCTGTTCATGGTGCTGACGGAGCTCGCGTCCTAGTACAAACAACACGGACGCGCTACTGATGTTGCCTACCTCACGAAGGACGTCCTTTGCCATTTCAACATTCACGCTCGGCACGCCAAGAACGTCGGCATAGGCATCTAGTACCTTTGCTCCGCCTGGATGCGCAACGAACGTAGATATCTGCTGCTTCTCAAGTCCAGTGTGGGTGAGGAATCGATCGAGGACGTCGGCCATGTTCGTACGAACGAAGTCTGGAATGTCGCGAGAGAACCGGACGTTCAATCCCGTATCGATCACGTCCCATCCCATGATGTCTGCCGTGTTTGGAAATAGTTCGGAGTATCCGTGACCAACGCGTGGACCTTGTCCCGAGCCACTGATGACAACGGCCGCAGCACCATCACCGAAAATGCTCGAGGCAACAATGTTGCTCTTCGTTGGTTCACCGCGTTGAAACGTCACACTGCATATCTCTGCTGCAATGAGTAGAACCGGCGCTCCATTGCGCGCTCTGCAAATCTCGGCCGCACGGGCAAGGCCAACCACTCCGCCGGCACAACCAAGGCCGACGATGGGAATCCGCGACGTGGTTGCGGCACATTGCAAACGTTGTAGAACGGTTGATTCGATACTGGGTGTTGCTATGCCCGTCGTAGATACAAAGACAATAGCGCTAATCTCTTGTGCCGTATGTCCACTGCCCTCGATCGCCCGTGTTGCGGCAAGGGTGGCAAGGTCTGTGGCCGTCTCGATGTAGACGTTGTTGCAATCGCGAAAGCCGTGTTGTTCTGCATACCACGAGATAGGGCGCACAAACCTGCGCGTTCGAATGTGGTCGTGTTCGAAGACTTGAAGGATGCGCTCGATCTGTGAAAAGCGATCGCCAAAGAGTGCCCCAACAACTGCGCGTACATCGTCTTGTGTAACAATGTGTTCCGGCAGTGCCGTGCCAATACCGGCTATCCGAGCTTCATTCATTTCGGTGTCTGTGATGGTACATCGGGTTCAGGAGTTGCGCACGAATTGCGAAACGCGATTTGCGACATGCGTTTGCGCTGATCACTCTTCCAATCAATTCGATTTCGTTTCGCATCCTGGGGTACATAGCCAAGTCTGTACAAGGCCATGAGTTCAAGATTGTCTGGCACGCAGAGCAGTTGCTTCAGCTCTTGCCATGCCTCGGGTATTTCCATTGGCGTAGAAATGAATTGTATACCCATTCCGAGTTCTCGGGTGAGGAGCCAGATGTGTTCAATGGCCATGCCCATGCTGAGCTGACAGTAGAATCCACTCAACGCATCGGGAATGTATTCTTCTTTGTCGAGGAGAACGGCTAGAATCAGCGGACTCCCTTCGATGAGCTTTCTATTGTCTTCTCCCAACATGGACGGAACACCAAGCTTCGACATCAACGAGAGAACTGTGTCGGAGAATACCTGCTTGATAAATGGTTTCAGGATGGTTGGCAACTGATCTATCAGAATGCCATCCCGCCGTTCCTGCATCTCTGCCTCAGAAAACCTGAAGTACTTCTTGTATCGTGAAAAGAACGTGCCGCGCTCCATGAGTTGCTTCATGGTACGTCCGCCGATGGTTGCAATGCGAGATCGCACGTCGGCATCGTCGATCAGAATGAAACGCCATGGCTGAGAATTGAAATGACTGGGAGCTCTCCCGGCGGCTTCGATCAACAGGTGTTGGTGTTCGAGCGACACAGGGCGTTGTTCAAATGGTCCGTTCGTTGTTCGTCGTTGTCGAATCGCGTCAATGAGTTCCATGGTGTCCTTCGTGGTCTGCCTCTGCATACATGGCGTCGATAACGCTCTTGTATTCTTGTTCAATAACCTTTCGCTTCAACTTCAACGTGGGCGTCATCATTCCATTTTCAACACTGAAGGCAGTAGTGAGGATCGTAAACCGACGAATGCGCTCATACTTCGAGAGTGCGCGCTGTCGCTCATCAATGTCACGTTGGATAACGCTATGCAACTGCTCCGGCGCAATGGTGTTGGCACTGATGTATTCTGCATCGGGCACGATAAGAGCCGTGCAGTACTCGCGGGCATCGCCAATGAGAATCACTTGATCGATGAATGGACTTTCTGCAATCAGCGCCTCTACGGGTTGCGGCGCAATGTTCTTGCCGCCACTGCTCACCAGAATGTGCTTTTTGCGATCCGTGATGCGCAGGTGACCGAGCTCGTTGAACGATCCGATATCTCCCGTATGCAAATACCCTTCTGCATCAATTGCCTCGTGTGTTGCTTGGTCGTTCTTCCAATAGCCCTTCATAATACTCGTTCCTCGCGCAAGGATCTCTCCATCGGTAGCGATAACGATCTCTACATTTGGTAAGGGTCTTCCAACGGTGCCGAGCTCTTGTTCACCCAGTCTGTTCACGCAAAGGACGGGTGACGATTCTGTAAGACCGTATCCTTCGATGATTTCAAGTCCCATGGTCATGAAGAAGGTCCCAACATCTACCGACAAGGCAGCGCCGCCACTTACAAAGAACCGAATTCGGCCTCCCGTTCGTTCCCGTACCTTGGAAAAAACGAGTTTGTCTGCGAGTGCACGTTGGATCCGCAACCACGCAGAGCGCTCACCGCGTACCCACCGAGTGCCAGCATCGAGGGCCCAATTGAACACCTTCTGCTGAAGGGCATTCTGTTTCTCTACGTTGTTCATCACGCGTGTTTTGATGCGCTCAAACAAGCGTGGCACGCTGGTCATAACGGTTGGTCGCACTTCGCGAAGATTCTCAGACACACTCTCGATGCTTTCGGCAAAGTATGTTGTGGATCCTGCAATGAACGCGCAGTAGTAGCCGGCCATTCGTTCATAGGAATGGCACAGCGGTAGAAACGACAGTAAGGTGTCGTCTTCGTTAAGGTCAATGGAGGCAAGGGCTCCAGAAACGTTCGACGTAACATTGCGATGCGTGAGCATCACCCCTTTAGGATTGCCCGTTGTCCCGCTTGTATACACAAGCGTAAGCACATCGTCTTCTTTCACATGCGTTGCCAGATCGATGAACTTTTGTTGACGTGTTGCTGCATCGAAGGCCGAGCGACCTCGTTCCATCACGTCGGTGAAGCGCACCACTCCGTCTTGAAGAACCACGTCGTCGTTCATCACAATAATCATGCGCAGAGATGGAATCTCTGGTCGAACCTTCAGGAGTTTGTTCAACTGGAATTGATTCGAGACGATCACGCCTGCTGCTTCGCAGTTCTGGAAGATGTAGGCTTCTTGAGGACCTGTGAGTGTAGGAAAGATGGGAACGTCTATCACTCCGAGAGCCGACAATGCGAAGTCGGCAATGGGCCATTCCACCCTGTTCTCACTTACAATCCCTACTCGTTCTCCCACACTAAAGCCAAGAAGCGTCATGCCCATGGCAAAGCATTCTACATCGGCGCGAAGAGCGGCATGTGTGATGGTCTGCCATTCCCCATGCGACTTTCTGCCATAGCAGATCTTGTCGGGTTGCGAAGCGAAGCGTTCGCACACCGCAAGAAAATTCGCCGGAATCGTAGACTTCACCATGAGAACCTCACAAAGGGCGGTCGTTCAGCAAACGGATGATTTCGTCTAGGCGACGCTCGATGCCTTCGTGCGAAGATGTGGATGATGTCGTAACGTGATGCCCTTGCACCCGCAACGCTTCACGTGCCGCAAGGATCTGATTTCGAAACTCGTGCGCATCGATGATGCCAACCAGACTCATGGCATGACTTTGTCGCTCGCTGTATCCGGCGGTTTCAAATCGAAGCATGGCAAGATTGAATCGACGAAGGATGGGACCTTCTATAAACGTGACGTCCTGAATGTTCTCAAGAGGAATGGTCTTCTCCACTTCGACAATGATTCCTTTTCGGAATCGCACAGCACGCTCATCAAGCGTACACTGAAGCTTCTGAAAGTAGTGGCGCGCCCACCATTGTCCAACTCCGCAAAACCAAATCAAGGCAAGCGGAAGTCCGATAACCGTGATCGCCATGGTGAATCCGATCCGTAGCACGAGGTACGGTCGTATGAGCTGGTTGAAAGTGACGCTTACGGAAAAGTTGTCCGATGAATTCATTGAAACCCCCTTATTCAAAGAATGACCACGTTACGCCGAGTCGGATGTTCTGCGGCATGAACGGCGCCATGGCCACACTATAGAATGGTTGACCGAGGATGTTTTCAAAAGAGAGGCGCACACTGGCATTGCCAAGATTGGCAACGAGCCATGCATCGAGTCCGTTTGAAATCGTGCCTTGTTGCACGGATGGCTGCACATACGTCCACGTGAGTGGTACGTGTTGGAGTCCGCGCATGGTAGAAAACAATCCGCCGCGTATTCCGAGCACCACCCAGTTTGATCCAACTCGATACGTATAGCTCAGGCTGATACTTCCGCTTGCGATGGGGAACCTATTGTCCGCAGAGCCTTGGAGTTGCGACGTGTACACACGTGCGACCGGCTCTACATCTAGCTCCCACAAACGGAACAAGGCATGCACGTAGCCACCGTACACGTTTGATGTTGTGCCATTGATGGTCTTCGTTGCCGTGGGAGTGCCGGCCGTATCGAGAATCGCCGACGTGATCAAGGGGTTATCTGTGATACGCGCAAAGAGACCCAGCGAGAACGTCGTTGGTCGAACGGATGGCCGTGAACCTTGCGGTGCAATGCGCTGAGCAAAGTCGAGGAATAGCAAGCCCGTGCGCTCCGGCAACAGACCAAGTCCTTCGGTAGGACTCGGAGCTCGTTGCGACGTAGACGCGTCCGCTGTAATCGTAATCGTCGTATCTGCGCGCCACACAACCCCTGCCCCGCCGCCATTCATGAACACTCCGTATTGCGACGTGATGCGAGCCGATGCTTTCACGTCAAGATTGGGTTGAAGGCGGAGGGTGGCATGGCCAAAGGCAGACGTCGACACGTTGTCGATCGATCGTGCAATGGGATTATCTGAGAGTTTGGTATAGTCTGTAGAAGCGCCAACACGCAAGGTCAAAATCGAGAGTCGCTGCTCGAGTCGAACCGTTGCACCCTCGGTATGCGAGTGCAATGTATAGCCGCTACTATCCAGCATGCGATTCATTGCGTTGAGCGTGCCGTACGCAGTTGCGGTGAGCACAGACGATGTATCAGAGGCGAGGAGTTGCGTGTAGGTAAGGGTAAGGTCGTGCCGACGTGAATCGTCGCGCAACGCAGCATACACCGGTCGTGCGATTCCTTCGTTGTCGAATTGGGTGCTGTAGCGTGGGTTGATCCCGCCCCATAAGTCTGTGCTCAGCGACGACAGGTGGTAGTTCAATGTGATGTTCGACATACTGCTCATCGTCCACCGAACGGCACTGCGCACATTCCACACATCGAATCTCGTGCGAGCATACCTACCGTTTGCACCTGCACGCCGAACGCCAACCATGACGTTCACATTAGGAGCAACGTTTTGTGTAAGCTCAACGTCGGCCGCGATATAGTCTCCGCCCCCTTGATGATACCACAGTTTTGTGAACGGACTTCCGGTGTTATGCTGGATGTCTTGAAGGTTTAGTGCAACAGTACTCATCGTTGCGCCGAGTGCCACGGCATCGGTGCCAAGAAAGAGTTCGGCACGGTCGTAGCCTTCGGGAGCAAGTTGTTCGAGATGCATGGTGCCGGACCATGCATCTACTAGTGGTCTGCCATTCTCGCTCATTGCAATGTCGATTGGCATTGCACCGGCAATGCTCATGCTATTGTGTTGGCCAAGGCCGCCGGCCGACATGGGCATCCAAGGTGTGGACGACGTGATAATCTCTGGAAGAGAGTAGTACTGGATCTTCCGAATGTCGCGCTTGGTGATATCGGTAAACGGTCGCAACGGAATGATGCCAAGTCTGCCGTGCGACATTATCGGTGTATACAGGGAATCCACCGCAGTACTGTCTTGTGCCCTCGCAACAAGTGTTGCACAGAGCAGTATCAAAACACAACAGGCAGGTCGAAGACCTGCCCGTTGTGTGATTAATCTGTGGAAGCGCTCGGCCATGCGAAAGCTCTTAGTTGGACGTTGGATCCGTCGTCACTTCGCCACCTTCAACCGTTCCATCTTCTTCTTCTTCGTCTTCTTCGCGCGTTACCGTTGTAATGTCTGCGATCTTATCACCCTCTTCCAAGCGGATGAGTCGAACGCCCTGCGTTACGCGTCCGAGTGTACGAATGTCTCGTACCGGCTGACGGATCAGAATTCCATTGGTGGTGATTACCACAAGGTCTTCGAGATCGGTTACCGCAAGGATGGCGCAAATCTTTCCGGTCTTCTCTGTGATGTTCATGGACGTAACGCCCTTTGCACCACGCTTGGTGATCCGGAAGTCGTCTACGTTCGTGCGCTTGCCATAGCCGCGCGACCCAACGACGATCACCTGCGCATCGCCATGGCGGACTGCCACGAGCGAGATCACTTCTGCATCCTCGCCGAGTGAGATACCGCGTACGCCTGCTGCCGATCGACCCATCGATCGAACATCAGACTCGTGGAAGTGCACGGCAAGACCGCTGCTCGAGCCAATAAGAATCTCGTGATTGCCATCCGTTAAGCGAACGCCAATGAGCTTGTCTTTTTCGTCAAGGTTGATGGCAATGATGCCATTCGCACGGACGTTAGCGAAGTCGCTCACGGGCGTCTTCTTCACCGTTCCTTGTTTTGTTGCAAAGAAAATGAACAGATCGTCGCGTTCGAAGTCCGTTACTGTCATGTAGGCATTCACGGTTTCGTCGTTCGGCTTTTGGATGACGTTCGCAATGGAACGACCCTTGGCGTTGCGACTTCCTTCGGGAATGTCGTACACCTTCACGCGATACACACGTCCGCGATCCGTAAAGCACAACAAGTAGTGGTGCGTAGATGCACGGAAGACGGTCTCTACCCAATCGTCTTCATACGTTCCTGCGCCGGCAACTCCTCTGCCGCCCTTGTGTTGGCGACGGTAGGTGCTCACGGGCGTACGCTTAATGAAGCCATTGTGCGAGATCGTGACGATCACTTCTTCGTTGGCCACAAAGTCTTCAAGCGTGAAGTCCTTTGCATCGTACACCACCTGCGTGCGACGCTCATCGCCGTGCTTCAGCGCGAGTTCACGGAGTTCATCGCCGATGATCATCATCTGCAATTCCTTGCTTGCAAGAATTCCACGCAGACGCTCGATCAGTTCGATCACTTCGCGATACTCGGCTTCAATCTTCTCGCGTTCGAGGCCCGTAAGGCGCTGCAGACGCATGTCGAGAATTGCCTTTGCTTGGATTTCGCTCAGCACAAACTTTGCCTGCAGATTCGCAGAAGCGTCTGCCGTGTCCTTCGACTTCTTGATGGTTTGAATCACTTCGTCGATGTTATCGAGCGCAATGACGAAACCTTCCAAAATGTGGGCGCGTTTTTCTGCAGCCGTCAGATCGAACTGGGTTCGACGGACGATTACTTCGACGCGGTGACCTATAAAGGCCTCCATCATTTCTTTCAGCGTGAGGATACGCGGACGTCCCTTGACGAGCGCAAGCATGATCACACCAAAGGTGACCTGCATTTGCGTGTGCTTATAGAGGTTGTTCAGCACCACCATCGGAACACCATCGCGCTTGAGCTCAATCACGATGCGCATACCGTCACGGTCCGACTCATCACGAATGTCGCTGATATCTTCCAGCGTCTTCGCCTTCACCAAGTCCGCGATCTTTTCGATCAAGCCGGCCTTCCCTACCTGATACGGTAGTTCGGTGATGATGATGGCCTCTCTGGTCTTACCGGACTCAATGCTGGCCTTGGCGCGCACTTGGATCTTTCCACGACCTGTTGTGTACGCGCTGCGCACACCTTCATAGCCGTAGATGATTCCGCCCGTTGGGAAGTCCGGCGCCGTTACGTACTTCAGCAGTTCTTCATTCGTGATACTTGGATCTGAGATCACAGCCTGGATGCCGTTCACGATTTCGCGCAAGTTGTGCGGCGGAATGTTCGTTGCCATACCTACAGCAATACCGTTTGCACCGTTCACCAACAGCGTTGGCAACACGGTTGGCATGACCGTTGGTTCTTCGAGCGAATCGTCGAAGTTTGATCGGAAGTCGACAGTGTTCTTGTCGATGTCTCGCACCACTTCCATGGCGATAGACGACAGACGTGCCTCCGTATATCGCATAGCAGCCGGAGAGTCGCCATCCACCGAACCGAAGTTTCCTTGTCCGTCTACGAGCATCGCTCGCATGGACCAGTGTTGCGCCAGGCGAACCATGGCATCGTACACAGAACTGTCGCCGTGCGGGTGGTACTTTCCAAGCACTTCACCAACGATACGTGCACTCTTCTTGTACGGACGGTTAGGCGTCATGCCCAACTCGTACATCGCATAGAGCACGCGGCGGTGAACAGGTTTGAGTCCGTCTCGTGCATCCGGAAGGGCACGAGATACGATCACGGACATGGAATAATCGAGATACGAGTCTCGCATCTCGTCTTCCATCAAGACGGGCAGAATTCGTTCGTTCGGGTGGGCCATACTAAGTTGGATGTGTACAGGAGTGAACCTGCAAACTACGGAATTTTGAGGTTGTTTCCGCGAGGGAACCTGAACCTAAGTGCCTATCGAATGAGGACGATAGAGCCCACAACGGCCGAGGCTCCAGCCGGATCGTCGGCTAGGAAGCGCCAGACGTAGATGCCGCTTGACAGAGACTCGCCGCCCTCTCCCCTTCCATCCCATGGTACGACAGAACTTCCGAGGCTGACGGTAGTGTGCAAGGTGCGCACAAGGCCACCTGAAAGGTTGTAGATAGCGAGGGTGGCAGGGACCGAAGGCAGGTCCGACGCGAGTTGCACACGGAAGCTGACGGCATCTGTGAACGGATTGGGTGATGGCGTCACGCTCTTAAGCGTCGTGCGATCGGTGGTGAACAAGGCAAGCTCGACGGTGTCTGCATTGCCACTTGCATCCATTGCTCTCACGATAATGTTGTTCTGATCGATCTCCAACGGATACCGAAACACCACTGCCGCGCGAACATCAGCAGCACCATAGCGTCGCATCGCTGTGTCTGTTGGCAAGAAGTCGAACTCCGTGGTATTGGACGCGCGAATACGATCGCCGTTGATGAAGACGGTGACTCTCGTGCTGTCGTTGATCGCGAGTTTGCTGTTGTCGTGCAACACCACTTCAAAGAATGGCTCACGCAACACCAGCATGCCGCTTGTGGCCACTACACCGTCTACGCGTACTTCAAGCGTAGGCGCAACCACGTCGTCGCCCACACGAAACACAGCAGAGGCGGTGTTGTTGAAACGATAGAGTTCCGTTCGACTTTGCGATGCGTTCACGTGCGACGTAAACGTCGACGTGCTATTCAACAACGTCGATGGAATGCTTATGAATGCCTGCGTAACGTCATTTGCATTCAATGCATCGATTGTGATTGTCTCATCGAACTTGGGTTCGGTTTGACCTTCGCCAATACCGGTGATTGCGCACGTTACGCTAGGCGCAGCAAAAGAACGATACACGTTTCGTACAGATGTGGTCAACACCGATGTGTCTCCGCGCAATACGGAATCCGGTGCAATGGTCATCGAGCTCATCATCCATTCATCCGCTGGCTCGTAGGACGAGCTCATGCCTGTGATGCGAAGCTCCGTAGACTTCCAATCAATGAACGGTACAATGGTTGTACTGCGTACATAGGCAACATCCGTGCGAGGTGACGTTGGTTCCCACGAGCCAACACCTCCGCGTATGGAATCAAGAACGATCGTCTCTCCACCGTTGGTGCGCGCCTCGAATAGTGTTGTGGCGGAGTCGTGTCCGATGCCAGTTACTTCGAAGCGATGCCAGGCCTTGGACGGACCTAGCCACGGCGAAACGATGGTCGACGTTTTGGCAATGAAGTCGAGCGTTGAGTCGATCACGACCATGGAATCGGGGGCTCTCTTGAATCGCTCCGTCGCCGCGCCCATGCTTCGACCCTTCACGCTTATCATCGCCCACGATGCATTTCTGCTGAGCGAGTCTGCATAGAACGAGCCATACGTTGTTAGCACGTCGACTAACGAATCGAGATTGCGTTGTACTTCGAATCCGGAGATGGACTCGTCGGCAAGAGCAATGAGCACACGCTCGTCGTTCGCCACAGAGTCACGGAGGAAGGAAATGCACTCTTGCGTGAATCCGTTGTGACCGGTTTCTCGCGGCGCAGGGTTTTCATACGTATCGTACCGACGTACTGCACGTGGCAGCGTATCGTGTGCACCAACAACAACGATGTTGATACCACGGGCGAATGGACTGCTGATGTAGTTGTTCTGTCCGATGCGGATCTCGACGATTCGTTGCTTTTCCAGATCCGACGTCTGAATGCCGGATGAGCGCATAAACACAGACTTCGTCTCCCGCAACATACCTATTCCGTCGCCCAGGCGCTCGGTACCAAGCAACGGCGAGGCCACAACATCCAGAGACGTTGTTCGCGTGTTTACTACAGACGTGTAGGGTTGCAGGGAGGCATGGAATGGGATGACGAGCATCGCCGATGTATCTGTCCCGTTGATGTAGCGCGCATGCACGTAGTGCAACGATGTGTCGAACTGCACGCTCGGTTGCCAATCGACAATCGTTCCGTCTACGGTGATCTCTCCAACCGTAGATCGTGCGACGATGGTTTCGGGTGTGATGAGTCTACTCTGTTTGCTCACAAAGAACTGATACACACGATCGGCAGATGGTGGAAGCGGGTCGAGCACTCGGAAGACGGCGTTAGCAGATGGCATCACCCAGTACGCCTGCGGTTCAACGGGCAACATGGAACGTGGCACTACTTGGAACGACAACGTCAACGTGTTGTTCGTCGCACGCTCGCCATACATGAGCGTGTCGGGATCGATCTGGATCACAATGCCATGTTCGCCTACGCGGTTCGAAATGTCGAGCGCACAACGCAGCACGGCGCTCCGGCAGAGTCCATCGCGAGCGAATACGCGAACCGTATCGGTGATGTTGTTGTAACTGCGGATCAGGCGGACGGCGAGACTAGTGGTAGTACCCATTCCTGCATTCTGCACGTTCATGGTCACAACAACAGAGTCGTCGTCTACGGTAATCTGTGCGTCGCCCGTTCGGTCGGTGATCGAAACATCTTGTCTGCGCAGATATCCATCAGGAACCGTATCAATGCGAATGGTACTCATCGGATCTCCCAGTATGCACTGCTGCATGGCGGTGTTGATCCCCTCTTGAATTCCGTCGACGGCGAACTGTGTTTTCGTGCGGTAGACGATGTCGCCCATGGTTCTCGACCCAGTCTTCATTGCATCATGAAATCCGAAGAAGAGATTGGCAACGGTCTGCTTATAGGTCCATCCCGTACCACCAACCGCTCCAACAAATCCATTGCGAGGTTCGATGAGATAGGTGGCGTTTTTGCATGTGCTACTTGGTGTGCTATACGCACCGGTCTGACATGCATACGTGGCCATCGTGCCGCACTTGCCTTCATTGTTGAGCTCGTTTGCATTCCATCCCGGTACATCAAACAGTTCTGTTGCACCATGTCCGAGGTAGTTCATCCACGTCGCACCACGATTAATGCCTTGCTTGATGCGATATCCGGCTGTTGATACATCGTCAGACTTGCAAACGGAAACAGTATCGATGCACAGCGGCGGCCCTATGAGCGTGTATCCCGTGTCGAATGGGTCTTCCAGCAGATCCTTATAGATGCTGCAGAACCCCTCGTCTTCCGTACCACCTCCTACGAACATCACGCGTCGCATCCACGGCGACACTTGCAGCGTGTCGTGTTCGATGATCTTGTCTACAATGTTGCGAGCCTCGTCGGATGTTAGCCCTGGAAGTCTGCCTACTTGAAGTTCCGGATAGGCAACATCGTCACCAGTCAGCAAGCCAAACCAGTAGTCAGAACTTGGACGTCCGTAGGTGGGCACTTGATCAGGTCTGCTTGAACGCAAATTCCCATTCTTAATGGCCAAGCGTGCATCAAACGTTGCGTTGCCAATCAGCACAAGGGTGTGTGCACGTGGCAGCGACCACGATGCGTAGGCATGTTGTAAGAAAGCTTTGACGGCTTCTGGCGACCGATGACCGGCACCATACTCATCTAGAATGTCATCGATGTCTACAACAACAACACTTGCCTTGTTGTGCTTGCGGCGATGTGCGGCAAGTCTGTTGGCTTCCGCCGCGTTAGACTCATGTGCAATGTAGATCACATCTGCCTGTGCGCTCAGTGCGCCAAGGTTTCGCAGATGCGCGGTTGCAACAACGGCACGCTCAAGAGATGCATTGTCTTGCAAGACGAGCGTTCGCTGTGGGCCTCGTTCAACAGTTGCAAACGCGGAGTGATGCACGCCGTTTATGTGTGCGAGAAACGCAGACGTAGAGACGCGAGCTTCTGTGGCAGGATCCGTTACCGTTGCCGTTTTTGCCGCCGCACCCACGATCACTGTTGCGATGAACGAGGCTGCGCCGTTGTCTCGCACACCCATCGATGTAAGTGTGGCGCGCAACGCACCGTTCATGCCACCGCGTGCAGAAAGTATTGCGCCCGCCGCGTTTTGCGGCAACGTGCGAAGCCATGCATCGAATGCAGTAGGATCGTTGGTTTGAATCTGTTGAATCGCTCCACTCGAAAACATCATGGCCGCAAAGCCACTCGCAATGCTCCACGTACGCGCACTATCGTTCACCACGATCGACGCATCAGAAGTGATCACAGTTGGCGTGGCGCCCCACGTGCGTGGGGTTGCCGGCACGATGCCTGCACGAACAGTGGTGCCTTGTTGTTGGACTGGTGCTACCGAGAGCGTTGACGTTGAGGTGTCGAGTACATACACGCGCGATCCTGAAACACCATGCACTTCAAATCGAGAAGCATGATCTTCGCGAGCGGCAATGGTGGCAATCAGTCCGCCCTCATACAAATACGGTTTTACGTCGCCATCAATGCGATAGTAATCCAAGCACACTTGCGAGAGATACTTGGCAGTGTCCGACATATTCGGC